>NZ_JABWPQ010000007.1:0-180716 GCF_013366255.1 Pseudoalteromonas sp. McH1-7
GCTATAAAAAGTTCGCCGAGTAAATCGGCTCCTACCAAAGATAATTTGTGTGGGAATACACTTACCTTGCGCGCTATAAAAAAGCTCGCCGAGTAAATCGGCTCCTACCAAAGTTAATTTGTGTGAGAACTTGCCTACCTTGCGCGCTATTAAAAAGTTCGCCGAGTAAATCGGCTCCTACCAAAGATAATTTGTGTGGGAATATACTTACCTTGCGCGCTATAAAAAAGCTCGCCGAGTAAATCGGCTCCTACCAAAGCGAATTTGTGTAGGAGCAAGTTTACCTTGCGAGCTTTTACCGCTTTAAAGATGCGCTGCTCTAAACAGCGCTTATCAAATAATTAAAGTGCCGAGCGCTGTCTCAATACTTCAAACAAACATACACCAGTGGCAACCGACACATTTAAGCTAGATACGCTACCGACCATAGGGATCTTTACCAGCTCATCACAGTGCTCACGTGTTAGGCGGCGCATACCATCTCCTTCCGCCCCCATAACGATGGCCATAGGCCCTGTTAGGTTGGCATCAAACACAGCGGTATCAGTTTCTCCAGCGGTACCAACTACCCACACTCCTGCCTCTTTAATATCACGCAACGTACGAGCAAGGTTCGTCACTTGAATGAGCGGAACCGTTTCGGCTGCACCACATGCCACTTTTCTTGCCGTGCCATTCAGTTTTGCTGACTTATCTTTAGGTACAATCACACCATGTACACCAGCTGCATCCGCACTACGTAAGCAAGCTCCTAAGTTGTGAGGATCTGTCACCCCATCCAACACCAAGAAAAACGGTGTGGTTTCTCGTTGAATGATGTCATCAAGATCTTTTTCATTGAAAGCCCGCGCCGCTTTAACATTGGCAATAATGCCCTGATGTTGCTCACCATTTGCTTTGTTATCAAGCGCTTTACGCTGCATAAATTGCACCGAAATACCAAATTTACGCGCCTCATTGACCACTTGATTTAAGCGCTTATCTTCACGTCCCTTTAGTGCATAAATTTCTAAAAAGCGCTCCGGCGCGTTATTCAAAATGGCTTCGATTGAATGAAAGCCAAAAATTAATTCGTTACTCACGTTAAAGCTCCCGCTTTAGATTTATTGTGCTTTTTTACTGCGATTTCTTTCATTTTTACCAGGACGTTTTGCTTTGCTTTTCGCCCCTTTCGTTTTTTTGCTGCTCGATTTCTTTTTCGATTTCAGCGTACCGGCTTTTTTCGCTTTTTTAAGCTCACCTTTTGGCGTTGTCTTCTTCCGCTTTTTAGACTTTCCAGCCCCTTTATCTTTGCCATTTACCGAGTCAGTCTCATCACGGCGTTTAGTCTCAGGGATCTTGCCTGCTTTAAGTTGTGCACGAACACTACCAGCAGCACCCTTAGCTGACTTTCTTCGTCTTGCGTATCTGTCTTGTTGACCTTCTTCGGCTAATGCTAAATTGATCCGGCGGTCATCTAAGCTCACCGAAGCAACCACGACATTAAGCTTATCGCCCAACCTAAACACAGTACGGCTATGCTCTCCAATCAAGCACTGCTTAGCTGCATCAAAATGGAAGTATTCATGACCCAAATTGCTGACATGGATCATACCGTCAATCTGCAAATCGTCCAG
Organism: Pseudoalteromonas sp. McH1-7; assembly: GCF_013366255.1. Classification (NCBI taxonomy): domain Bacteria; kingdom Pseudomonadati; phylum Pseudomonadota; class Gammaproteobacteria; order Alteromonadales; family Pseudoalteromonadaceae; genus Pseudoalteromonas; species Pseudoalteromonas sp. McH1-7. The sequence continues at coordinate 1,617 of NZ_JABWPQ010000007.1, forward strand.
CCTGACAAATAAGCCAAAGTTGGTAACTGACGAGATCACACCAGTAAACTCATCACCAACATGGTCTTGCATAAACTCACATTTAAGCCAATCAGCAACTTCACGGGTCGCGTCATCAGCGCGGCGCTCTGTCATTGAGCACTGCTCACCGAGTTGTTTTACTTCATCTTCGTTATAAATATAAGCGCCACTCACGGGTTGCTCTTGTTGCTGCAAGATGCCTTTGATCGCACGATGCACGACTAAATCTGGGTAACGACGGATCGGTGAAGTAAAGTGGGCATAGGCCTTTAATGCCAAACCAAAGTGACCAATATTTTCTGGCTGATATACTGCTTGCTTCATTGAGCGCAGTAACATGGTTTGGATCAATTCTTTTTCAGGGCGATCTCCCAATGACTCAAGCGCTTGCGTCAACTCCTCTGGCGACGGATCGTTAGGTAATTGGCTTTCAATACCCAAGTCTTGCAAGAATTGTCTAAACTGGCTCAACCTTTCAGGATCTGGCTCATCATGAACACGGTACAAACTATGGGCTTCGTGTTTTTCCAATAGCTTTGCCGCAGACACATTCGCCAAGATCATACATTCTTCAATCAACTTATGGGCGTCGTTTCTAACAACAGGCACAATGGAGTCAATCTTACGATGCGCGTTAAAAACAAAACGTGTTTCTAGGGTTTCAAACTCAATTGCACCACGCTCCTGCCTTGCCGCTTTAAGCGCCATATACATGTTATGAAGCTCTGTGAGATGAGGCACAAGTGGCTGATAATCAGCCCTCAGTTTTTCATCGCCTTGTAAAATCGCATGAACTTTGGTGTACGTTAAACGGGCGTGAGAGTTCATCACTGCTTCGTAAAAGCGGTAGCCCGATAAACGACCTGCTTCAGACACTGTCATTTCAGCGACCATACACAAACGGTCAACTTTTGGGTTTAGCGAGCACAAGCCGTTGGACAGCACCTTTGGAAGCATAGGCACAACTTGCTCAGGGAAATACACAGAATTTCCACGCTCTATCGCTTCTTTGTCAAGCGCAGTGCCTTTACCTACATAGTGAGAAACATCAGCAATGGCCACCCATAAGCGCCAGCCACCTGACTTTTTACGTTCACAATACACGGCGTCATCAAAGTCCCGGGCATCTTCGCCATCAATGGTCACTAACGGTAAATCACGCAGGTCAACACGGCCCTGTTTCGCTGATTCTTCAACAAACTCACCAAGATTTGCTACTTGTGCTTCTACTTCACTTGGCCACTCATGAGGAATGTCATGATTACGAAGTGCCACCTCAATTTCCATACCTGGCGCCATATGATCGCCGAGCACCTCAAGTACTTTACCCATTGCATTCATTTGTTTGCTGGGGCTTTGAGTGATCTCTACCTGTACCATTTGATTATGACGAGCACCATTTTCTTGACCTGGTACTATGATAATATCTTGCGTAATACGCGGATCTTCTGGCACCACAACTGCCATGCCAAACTCAACAAAATACCGACCGACGACTGGCGCACGCTCTTTTTCAAGTACGCGGACAATGCGTGCCTCAACCTTACCACCCGACCCTCGGCTACCAGCTTTAGCTAGCACCCAATCGCCATGTAGCACTCGCTCCATCTGATATTTAGTGATAAACCAATCTTTGGGTTCACCTTCCACTTCTAAAAAGCCAAAACCGTCACGATGCCCAACAACACGACCTTTCACTAAGCCATCATCGCTTGGAATGGCGTAACACTTGAATTTATTGAAGTGTAACTGACCATCTCGTTCCATTGCGCGCAAGCGGCGTTTAAGTGCGATTTGACGCTCTTCGTCTAGCACTTTTAAGTCGAAACACAGTTGAGAGAAAGAAGGAGGTTTGGCCGCGCTTTTAATGTGTTCTAAGATAAATTCGCGACTGGGTACGGGGTTGTCGTATTTTTGCTGTTCTCTATCGAGATAGGGATCCTGTTTTGGCATTACTGTCTTGTTAAATAAGCTATGCTGTTATTTTAACCCAAAATAACAGCACTCGCATTAATTATCAGTGAACACAGTATACGAATTCAAAATAAGTTCATATATCGGCTTGATGATAATTATCAATTCAAGCCTTTGGCTAAAATTTACCAACGATATTTAAAAACCAACCTTTTGAGTCATAGCTTAAATCGGTTAAGTCATCCGAAAAGTGAGTGAAGTTATATCCCCCATTTTCATGCAAAAACCAACCTTGCCTATGTTTAATAATATCAAAAGCTTATACTTTAACTACAGTGCTATTTGCATGAAAACATACAAAATAAATAACCTACATAACACCAGATGAAGCCTATTATGCTGATAAATTCACTGCCTGATTTGAATGACTCTGTGGGGTGACCAGCTGTGCATGTAACTCTAATAGACGCTCAACAGACTGACGAGCCACAGCGGCGAGTGTATCCCAGTCTATTGTCGAACCAGTTTGTAGTAATTGAGACTGTAAGCTTTGAATATGTTCGACTAAGTTTATCATGCCAAAGTTCTGCGCTTCGGCCTCGATATAATGCAGCTTTTCTGCTGCCAAGTCCTGAATATCTAGCTCAATTAACCCCTTTATCTGGGCAATTTCATATTCAAACCTATCTGCAAGGTACATCAGTTTGGTTGCTAAAACTCCCGATGCTTCACTGTGTACAAGCTCTAAAAATTTAGGCCGGTCAATCAACACTTTGCGCTCAATGGAGGAAACTTGTTTGATCGTTGAGCTTTCTAATACCGCATAGAGACGACTTGGCATCACCGGCTTTGTTAAACAATCCTGCATACCAGCTTGTAAGCATCGCCTTTTCAATTCAGGGTCGCCATCACCTGTCAACGCGATTACTTTGACTTTTTTCGTAAAACCAATTTCAGTAAATCGAGTTTTGAACCACTCAAGGCCATGCCCATCAGGTAAATGCATATCTAATAAAACAATATCAAAATGATGTGCAAGTAGAGTAACTTCAGCCTCTGCCAAGCTTTTAACTAGAGAAAACTGCGTAACCATATCATTTAGGTAATTGCTGATCACCTCAACATTTATTGCATTATCCTCAACAACCAACACATTCAATGGCAGTTTTTCCGCACTCAGCTGACCTTGCTGTATTGGCGTGTTACTACATTGGCAAGTTAATTCAAAGCTAAACTCAGTTCCTTGTCCTAACTGACTTTTTACGTCCAAGTTAGCTGCTAGCCCATTTAATAGTTGTTTACATAGCGCCAAACCAATCCCGGCACTATGTGAGATAGATTGTTCGCTGTCGAGAGTGACGAAGGGTTCAAAAATTCTTTCTATTTGCGCCTCAGTTAAGCCTTTTCCTGTATCGCGAATAGCAAACCGAATCGCTTGCTTATCGTCTTCTCTAGCTGCGCCTTCCAGGGTTAACGTAATACACCCTTTGTCGGTATATTTTATCGCATTTGAAAGCAAGTTTCTTAGTATCAGCGCTAACGTATCTTGCTCTACAATATGCACATCTTGCGGGTATACACCTTTGACTTCCACCTTCAAACTCAGGCCCTTTGCTAATGCGAGGGGCTGCAATAAACGTACTAGCTCTTGAGCAAGACTATAAAGGGAGAAAGGCACGCGGTTTTGTGCTGCATACTCGCCCTTTGCCTGTAGCAGCACTTGATTGGCTAAATCAGACATCGACATCGCAGCATGAACTATCACATCACACAGTTCAGCATGACGAGCAGGCTCACGCGGAACCTTTTTAAGTGATTCTGCGTGCCCAACAATGGCATTTAACGGTGTTCTTAATTCATGACTTAGCAGGGTTAAAAACTGGCCTTTGATTTGAGCTGACTGTTCAGCAGCCGTTTTCAAGCTTTGCAATTCTTTTTCACGGCGGCTACTACACAACAGACAAAGTGAAAAGCATAGCAACAATGGCATAGTGCTTACTGACACGGAGAAGAATTGATTAACCCAATTTGCTGACACTAAGCTATCTGTTACTGAGTAGCTACCTAACATGACAGCCCTGAAGGTAAATACCAACAGCAGGCTAAAACAAGATAAACCAAATGCCCAATGTGCCACAGTAAAGTCTTTTGATAACAACTTTTGGCCTTGATTTAGCGCTCTTAAACAATAAATCATTGCCATTGCCCACACCAAATAATTGAGTATGACCCGTGCAATAAAATTAAAGTCTACGTATAAGAAATAACTAAAACTAGGAATTCCGATAGCCCCAAGCACATACCAAGGCATATAATTACTCTGAACTGCAAAAAAGGCGTCCACACCCCGAGTAAGATAGAATAAACCTATTGCTATGGCTAAATTGGGAATAAAAATAGAAAATGTGACGGGTAATGTATAGGCTGCCAGCAGCCCACATCCAACCCCCGTCAATGCAATAAAACACAGCCAATCTCGAGTGCCAGGGAGAGCCTTATTAATAAACCAGTTTACCGCCATAAATACAGTGCAAACCACCGTGGTAATTGCGGTTACTTGAATAAGGAATTTCGGATCCATCAACAACACTCAAAATTAATACATTATCATTACTTTGTGAAGTAGCGCAGTATAGTACTGCTTAACATTATTTTGAAGTATTAAGTGAATATATGCTATTACAATACCTTACAGCCACCCTTTTTGCTTCGCGATCCTTGCTGCATCAATTCGATTTGTCGCATGTAATTTGGCGATAGCATCCGAAAGATAATTTCTTACGGTTCCGTCACTTAAGAATAATTGAGCTGCAATTTCCGTCGTTTTTAAGCCCTCTCCTGCTAATCGTAATGCTTTGCGTTCTTTATCTGTCAAAGGATCAGCATCTTCGAGTGCATATAAAGCCAGCTCAGGATCAATGACCTTTTGCCCATTCATCACTTTTTTTAATGTTGATAGTAGGTACTCACTTGGCGCTTCTTTCAAAACAAAGCCATTCACTCCTAGTGTAATTGCGCGGCGAATGTAGCCTGCTTTGGAAAAGGTTGTCATGATGACCACTTTGCAGTTAGGCTGTGTTTGTTGCAAGTGCTGGGCAAGCTCAAGTCCTGTAATATGAGGCATCTCTATATCGGTCAGCACAACATCTGGGCTTAAAGACTTGAGTTTTTCTTTGGCAACCTGACCATTTTCAGCATCTCCTATTACTTCAATATCCTGATCTAAACTCAATAGTGCAACGATAGCACCTCTAACTAATGCTTGATCTTCAACAATAAACACGCGGATCATGAACTTACCTCAATAACAGCTTTAAAATATGCACCTTGCTCTGTGTGATAAACCAACTGACCACCACACTCCTTTAAACGCGCTCGGATCCCCATTAATCCATTCCCTTCTTTAATACTCTTCACTGAACCATTGTCTTTAATTTCAACTGATATACTCTGTTGCGTTTGTTGCAGTTGCACACTCACTTTGTCGGCATCGCTATGGCGGATAATATTGGTACATACCTCTTTGGCAAAAAAACACAAGCTCGCTTCTTTTTCTTTATCTATTTCCACCGCACTTAGATTTAGCGACACAGCAATTCCCTTATCTTTCAGCCGCGAGGCCATAATATGAAGTTGTGCGTCTAATGCCAGTTGATGATAACCCGTAACTGCCTGGCGTACTTCGCTCAGTGCTTCTCGTGCAAGCTCAGCGACCTGAAGGGCCTCAGATTGCGCTTGCTCATACGACTGTGCAGCAGCAAACTTACTGGCAAGCTCAGCTTTTAATGCAATCGAACTCAATGAATGCCCGAGTAAATCATGTAAATCTCGTGCAATTCGTTCTCGCTCAGCAACGGCGCCTAGGCGTTTTATCTCTTGCTCACTTTGACGCTGCAACTGACGATGCACTCGCTCTCTATGCGTTACCCAGCCAAAGATAAATAGCCCCAATGAAACACAAATGGCAGGCATTAAAAAATAAATCGTATGCGCTGGTATGATAAAATGGGAGGTAAACAAGATCGATATGAGTAGCCCCAAAAATCCATAAACTTTGTATTTACCCTGTAAACTAAAACCGCAAAAAAAAGCAACAAAACCAAATAACGAGCTAGTACCGGTTGTCGCCAAACTGCCAACAATACACAGTAACGTCATCAGTGACAAAAGGGTAATTAAAGCAATGCCGGTTTTGGCAATACTCTGCCAATACAGCCAGACAAATCCGAGATAAATCAACAGCTGCGCGACAAGGTTAACGCTCCCTTCTTGTGTCCAACTAAAAGCCAAAGGAAAGAAATAAAAAATTGAGAATATCAATGGACCAGCATCCCAAAAGGAGCGCCGCTTTTCTACTAAAGTGTGATCTGTGGTAATGGCCACCACGTTCTCCTGCTCATTATTTTATGTTGTTTTACTATTATTGTTCGATGTGGAGTGACAAGTGTTCGCAATCTTGTAGACTGCTAAAAAAAGTCAAAATAATTTTTTATGCAACCGAAACAATCCGCTTTACTGTCGCTCCATAGTGCCGTTTTATTGTTTGGTGGAACAGCATTATTTTCAAAATTGATTTCACTATCAGCACTTGATATTACTGTTTATCGCGCAGCTATTGCTTTCATTGTGTTACTTATTTTATTAAAACTGCAACGCCAGCCTATAAAACTACACAATCAACGAGATTATCTAGTCGCTATTATGCTCGGCGCAATTGTTGGGCTGCATTGGGTTACTTATTTTGCCGGTATGCAAATGGCTGGCATTGCTATCGGGATCATCGCATTTTTTACTTACCCGGTGATCACTGTATTTTTAGAGCCATTATTTAATCGCAAACAAATACAACTCAAAGATATTATCAGTGCATCAACAGTATTGCTGGGGATATATTTACTGGTGCCTGAAGCTAGCCTTGGTAATCAAGTAACATTGGGTATTATTACTGGGGTATTCTCAGGCGTGCTATTTGCACTACGCAACCTATTACAAAAACAATTTTTTTCACACTATAGCGGACCACACACTATGCTATATCAAACGCTGGTAGCTTGTTTGCTACTCATTGCGTTTGTTGACGTGCCACCACAGCACGTTTCGCCGCAAAACATTTCACTCATTCTGCTAGCAGGGGTTGTATTTACGGCTATTCCTCATGCTTTATTTGCCTCAAGTTTGAGGCATTTATCTGCTACCACAGCCGGATTAATTTCTTGTTTACAGCCATTGTATGGAACACTGTTAGCTTATATTCTGTTACACGAGACACTAACGCTAACAACATTATTTGGTGGCTTGTTAGTCGTTAGTGCAGCCTGTTTTGAAACTTGGTCTATTACAAGGAAAAAAGCATGATTCAAGTCTTAGCGCATCGTGGAGCCAGTGGCAGTTATCCCGAAAATACGCTTGCTGCTATAGAGGCAGCGTTGGATGTTGGTGTTGATGGTATAGAGTTAGATGTGCAAAGCTGCGCAGATGATTACGCGATTATTCATGATACTTGGCTTGATAGAACCACGAATGGCGTCGGCAGAGTGAATGAACAAAGCCAAGCTTACTTAGCAACGCTGGACGCGGGTAAAGGACAAAAAATTCCCACTTTGCAACAAGTGTTTACTACCATTGGTACGCGAACCGATATTAATTTAGAGCTTAAGCATACTTTTGGTTTGGATAAATTTGTTTCCTACATTGAAGCGCATATTCAACAGGGTATTATCAACCGTGAGCAATTGCTCATTTCATCATTCGATCATCATCAACTGCTATGGTTGAAGCAAAAGTTGCCCTGGGTGAGAATTGGCGCACTGACCGCTTCTATTCCAATCCACTATGCGCAATTTGCCGGATCACTGCATGCTTACAGCATTCATATGGACAAGAATTTTATCAACCATGAGTATGTGTTGGATGCAAAGTCTAGAGGCCTTAAGGTATTCGCCTATACGGTCGATAAACAACAAGACATAGATATGATGATTGATTATGGTGTAGATGGTATTTTTACCAATTACCCATGCCAGACAAAAATGTATTTACAACGGAATGGTGCTTATGCCACTCCAAAAGAGTAACTAGTTGATCGCTTTAGCATTGTTATTCCATTTAGCTCATCTATACTGAGACAAATAAAGTGGCACAATGATGAGCCCAATATGAGTTTATATATGCGCATTTATAATTTTATCGAAGAAACCTTTTTCTTCACACTCACTCGTAAAATAGTTGGTAACCTAGGATTTTTACTGCTTTTTCAAATCATTAGCTTGATTTGGCTATATTCTGAGCTGGTGAGCGCCGACGCCAGTCTGGCCGCATTCTGGCTGCTAGCTATTGTGATTATTGCAGCATTTGGTTTTACTGTGTTCTACATGCGCTTTTTAATTGTCCGCCCAGTACAAGCAATGAAAGAGTCATTAGAGCGAATTAACCGCCAAGATGGTAATTTAGATGCCAAATTGCCTCAGTTTACCTTTGACGAATTTAGAGATCTCAGCGAACAATACAATTCTTTTACCACTCATTTAAGCGAACTATTAGAAAAGACCTATCAAAGTGCTGCTGCTGCAACCCAAAGCAACCATGATGTCACAGCATCAATGCAAAGTACCGCAAGCTACGGTCAGCAGCAGTTAAGTCAGGGCGATACCATCATTGCAGCCTCTGATCAGGTTAGCCATAGCTTACAAAGCATTGTTCACAATACGGATCAAGTATATCAGGCCAATACAGAGAGCCTGCACTTCGTTAGAGGCTCATCACAAACCGTCACTAAATTGGTAGCTGAAGTAAAACAAATCACCACACTGCTTGGTAACTTTTCATCGACGGTGCTGGGGCTAAAAGAGAACAGCGAAAATATCCGCAGTATCCTAAAAATGGTTGAAGAGTTTTCAGATCAGACTAATTTACTTGCGCTCAACGCCGCGATTGAAGCTGCCCGAGCAGGAGAAGCAGGTCGAGGGTTTGCCGTGGTTGCCGATGAGGTAAGAGCACTCTCCGTCAAAGTAAATGACGCCACACGCCAAATTAGTGACTTTATCAATAAGATGAACGTACTTGTTGGCGAAACCAATCAAGAATCAGAGCAACTTATTTCACACTCGGTTTCTGCCGAGAAAGCCATTAGTGAGACATCCAATGGTTTTATCTCAATGAGTGATGATTTTGAACGCAATCAAGCACAATTGGAAGAAATTGTCAGCGCAGTGCACCAACTGGAAGAGACACAAAAGCACACCCATCAAGCTGTGCAGCAAATTGTTGAATTGGGGCAGCACTCAAAATCGCAAATAGATAGTGCATTGGCTGAATGTCAAAGCGCCCAAAAACTTACAGAAACAACCCAAAAAGAGCTGAAACGGTTTGTTTCACATAAATAGCCTAAACTTAGGATCACTATTTGCTCTTACCCCAGCTGTTTCGCGGTGCGTTAAGCCCGCGAAACATCAAAACTGATTACTTCACTTATGGTCGTTTTGTTTAGTGCGAGCATAACCAATCTATCTATGCCCACCGCAACGCCGGCACAATCAGGAATGCCAGCATCAAGAGCTCCGAGTAGACGCTCATCGACAGGCACAGCATCAAGCCCCATTTCTGCCCTTAGCTGATTATCTTGCATAAAACGGGCACGCTGCTCGGCTGCGTCGGTTAACTCATTAAAACCATTTGCCAGTTCCATATTTTGATAATACAGCTCAAAGCGCCCAGCAACTCGATTATCTTTCGGGTTGAGCTTGGCAAGCGCGGCTTGTGATGCCGGAAAATTATATACAAAACACGGAACACGTTGGCCAATTTGCGGCTCAATCTCCATACAGAACAACAACTGTAGCAATGTATCTGGGTTATTTTCAATCGCGGCTATATCACCATAACCACGCTGCTCGGCATGCTTTTTTAAGTCGTTTAAAGAGATAGCTAGTGGGTCAAACCCAAGATAGGTAATAAACGCCTGCTGATAGCTGATTGACTCACTTGCAGGACAGTCTAGTAAATACTGCATCAATTCATCTAATTCAGACATTAGCTCAAATTCATCATAGCCCACCTGATAATACTCAAGCATAGTGAACTCTGGATTATGATGACGGCCAGACTCTTCATTACGAAATGCTTTACCAAGCTGAAAAATAGAGCCACTTCCAGCTGCCAATAACCTTTTCATGGCATACTCTGGAGAAGTTTGTAAGTACAGTGGCAACCCTTGGCTATGATTTGGGCCAACAAAACGTGTATGGAAAGTATCTAAATGGGGATCGGTTACTGAGGCCTGCGAGAGGCTTGGGGTTTCTACCTCCATTACCTCTCGGGCTGCGAAAAACTGCCGTATTTTCGCTAAAATCGCGGCTCTATGTCTTAGCGTTTCTATGCTTGCGCTCGGCTGCCAATCATTTACCATTATTTCTACTCCAAAAAAATCCCAGCTTAATGCTGGGATTTATCAATGCCTATTTGTCTTATATAGCGCTTTACTTAAAGGCCAAAAAGCCTTGTTGATAGCGCAGCTAGCGCATTTTATTACCATTAAGGCAACTCTTTGCAGCTTATCACTCTTTCAAACTAAGAAAGCATTAAAACAAATGGTGTAACAACTTAGGTTGATGTGGTATTTATTTTACGCGGCTAACGTATTCGCCACTGCGCGTGTCAACTTTAATCACTTCACCAATTTGAACAAACAAAGGAACACGTACAACAGCTCCTGTGCTCAATGTAGCGGGCTTACCACCAGTACCTGCGGTATCACCTTTCAGGCCAGGATCCGTTTCGGTGATCTCAAGCTCAACAAAATTTGGCGGCGTTACAGCAATTGGGTTGCCGTTCCAAAGCGTAATAGTACAAACGTCATTTTCAACGAGCCATTTTACGTTCTCGCCTACCGCTTTTTCATCCGCAGCGATTTGTTCAAACGTGTCGTTATTCATAAAGTGCCAGAACTCACCATCTGTATATAGGTAAGCAAGATCTGTGTCTATAACGTCTGCACCTTCAACTGAATCACCAGACTTAAATGTTTTTTCTAATACTTTACCTGAGATAAGCTTGCGGATCTTAACGCGGTTAAACGCTTGTCCTTTTCCAGGCTTGACCATTTCATTTTCTAAGATAGAACAAGGCTCGCCATCGATCATAATTTTTAGACCGCCCTTGAACTCGTTGGTGCTATAATTCGCCATCGTATCCTCTAATCTACGTATATTCGAGTAATTAACCTGCTAATGATACAAATAAATGAAGTAAATTTGCAGACTAACTGGCAAAAAGAATTAGCAAATGTTGTCACTGACCCACAGGAGCTACTTAACATCCTAGGGTTACAAGACCATTTTGATGCACGAGACTTTGCAGCTAAGCGCTTGTTTCCTATGCGAGTACCACGCCCATTTATTGATAAAATGCGCCACGGAGATCGTTACGATCCTTTGCTATTACAAGTGCTGCCGGTACATCAGGAATACTTAACTGAAGCGGGATTTAGTAAAGATCCACTCGAAGAACAGGACGCTCCAGTGCCAGGGCTGCTACATAAGTATCGTTCTCGAGTATTACTCATGCTCAAAACCGGCTGTGCGGTCAACTGCCGTTACTGCTTTCGACGCCACTTTCCTTACCAAGATAATCAGGTCAATAAACGCACCTTAGCCCCAGTGTTTGATTACTTAAGCACCCACCCTGAAATCAATGAGGTGATCTTAAGCGGCGGTGATCCGCTGATGGCCAAAGACGACATGATAGCTTGGGTGTTAGAACAATTAGAGACGATACCACAAATCAAACGTTTGCGTATTCATAGCCGCCTTCCAGTGGTGATCCCAACGAGAATAACCGAGGCATTATGCCAACGTTTAGCACAGAGTCATTTAAAGGTGATTTTGGTTAACCATATCAACCACCCGAATGAAATTGACGAACACTTTAAAGCCGCAATGAAACAGCTAAAACAAGCAAATGTGACTTTACTGAACCAAGCTGTACTGCTCAAGGGAATTAACAACGATGCTGCAACTCAAGCCCAATTGAGTGAAGCCTTATTCGATACGGATATACTGCCTTATTATTTGCATTTGCTTGATAAAGTAGAAGGGGCTAGCCACTTCGATGTTGAAGAAGCAGAAGCCAAAACCCTTATGGCTGAGCTTTTAGAAACGTTGCCAGGATTTTTAGTGCCTAAATTAGTGCGAGAGATTGGCGGTCAGCCAAGTAAAACGCCGGTTGACCTAGATTTACTCGGTTAAGAGCGCAAAAAATCGGTGCTAATGACCCTAGCACCGATTGCTTTTGCACATAGCTATCGGACAACCGAAGACAACGTGCCATCAACCCATAGCAATTAAGCGTATGTGTTGATGTTGTTGCCTAACGTTGCAGTTACTGATTTAGCAGGTGTTTGTGCAGCAGCACTGTTACCCGCAGATTCAATTAAAGCAAGCGCGGCTTGTCCATCTGCTTTCTGTTGCTTTTTTGCCAATGCAGCGCTGTATACTTCGCCACTTTGACTCGCTCCAGACATAGCAGGTAGGTTACTTCCGGAAATATTCATAAGTGATTACCTAACTTTTTGATGGATCAGATAAGGTATCGGCATACAAAGCTAAACCTTTAGGGTAAATTTTGAGATAAATTTCCAATCCCTTTTTACTACCTTTAAAAGAGTAGATTTACACCTGACATTTGTAAATGAAACCCTTAAAATAAGCGCTTTTAGTAGGGCGATTAGGACTGACCATGCAAGCCGTTATCGAAAAACTCAATGAAAACCTCAAGATCGTATACCGCCAAGCACTAGATGCGGATAAAAAGCTTGATGACTTGCAACAGCAAGGCCACGGTAAGTTTAAAGCACTATTTACAGAAGAAGCGGGATTTACGTTTGAAGCTAAGCGCTTTAAGCCATATGTTTTGGATGTTGCAGCCGATGTTGAAGGTCTATCTAAAACTGAAGAAATTGACGAGCAAAAACTGGCGTTGGTAGTTAAAAAGCTCCAATCTCTATTGCAGCTACTCGCGACGTTTAAATAACACTATACGTAAACACGCAGCCAAAACGCTGCGTGCAACCTTATCTAAAAAGAGCGCCTAAAGTTCGTTTATAAACTCACTTTTTTCATCAGGTCGTCTTCAAACCATTCTGTCAACAAACGCTTCTCATAATAAAAAGATTCATCTAGGCCGCGTTTGATTCTATCCATAAACGACATGTCTTTTAATTTTACTGCGTTTTCTTGTGCAATAGTTTTACCTGCTTGATCCGTTAGCTGGTAGCTAATTTCTAAACGCGGAAAATGGATCGGCTTTATCACACGAATATCTGATATTCCATAATGTACATCACCAGCTAGGTCTATTTCATCGAAGCTAACTGCTAGTTTATAACCTTCCGGCAACTGCTCAGCTAACTCCTCCATATGCTTGGTAAATTGCTTCTCCACACGCTCATAAAAGGACCCACGTGTTTCATTGCCTGGGCGCACATCACGGTACTCTTTAAAGTCTTTCCAAGTCACCGAAACTTCACCTGCATTTACAAATAATGGTGTCAGACACAGGGCAACTAATGTCATTGGTAATTTCATCTTTAGATCTCCTTCAAGCTCTATCACCACCTTACTCTTTATCAATACGAAGTAAAGCAGGATCACACCCTTTTACGCAGTGTGACAATTAGCTACATTTTCATCAATATAATAGTAAGACCGACGTTATTGGTAAATGTTCTCAGGTTTGTCGAGTAAAGTTATGCTAATCATCTTAATTAAGTAGTCTATTTTAAGACGTGAAAACCTTGTCGATAACACCGCTTCCTCGCCCTGCTCACGCCGAGGTACCTACGTCCTGTAGGCAAGGCAAAAATTTTGCTGTTTAGTTGCTCTAAATAAGAAATTTTTAGCGTCAGATTTACTTCTTCAAATTGAGCAAGTATTAAGTTTGATTGGTATTAAATACATATCTTGTATTGCTCAAAAGCAAAAACCCAGCCGAAGCTGGGTTTTGAAGCGAGATGCTTAGGAGGTGATGTTTATCACATCATGCCGCCCATACCACCCATGCCGCCCATACCGCCCATATCTGGAGCAGCTGGCTCTTCTTTCGGGATTTCAGCAACCATGGCTTCAGTTGTGATCATAAGACCAGCTACTGATGCTGCGAACTGTAGTGCAGAACGTGTTACTTTAGTTGGGTCTAGGATACCCATTTCAATCATGTCGCTGTACTCGCCAGTTGCTGCGTTGTAACCGTAGTTACCTTCACCGCCTTTAACTGCATTAACAACAACTGATGCTTCGTCACCTGCGTTTGAAACGATTTGACGAAGTGGTGCTTCCATCGCACGAAGTGCCACTTTAATACCGTGGTTCTGGTCTTCGTTGTCACCAGTTAGCGACTCAATCTTGCTTGCTACACGAACTAGTGCAACACCACCACCAGGTACTACGCCTTCTTCAACCGCTGCGCGAGTTGCGTGTAGTGCATCTTCTACGCGGTCTTTCTTTTCTTTCATTTCAACTTCAGTTGCTGCGCCAACTTTGATTACTGCAACACCGCCAGCAAGTTTTGCCATGCGCTCTTGTAGCTTCTCTTTGTCGTAGTCAGAAGTTGCTTCTTCGATTTGTGCTTTGATCTGTGATACACGACCATCGATAGCTTCTTGCTCGCCGGCACCGTCGATGATAGTTGTATCATCTTTAGTGATAACCACGCGCTTAGCTGTACCTAAGTCTTCAACCGTAGCTTTCTCAAGCTCAAGACCAATCTCCTCAGAGATAACCGTGCCACCAGTTAGGATTGCGATGTCTTGTAGCATCGCTTTACGGCGGTCACCAAAGCCAGGCGCTTTAACAGCAGCAACTTTCACGATACCACGCATGTTGTTTACAACCAGAGTTGCCAGCGCTTCACCTTCAAGGTCTTCTGCAATGATTAGTAGCGGCTTGCTTGTTTTAGCAACTGCTTCTAGTGTAGGCAGAAGTTCACGAATGTTTGAAACCTTCTTGTCTACTAGCAAGATATGTGGGTTATCTAGCTCAACTTGGCCTTTTTCAGCGTTGTTGATGAAATATGGTGATAGGTAACCACGGTCAAACTGCATACCTTCAACTACATCTAATTCATTCTGTAGTGATTGGCCTTCTTCTACAGTGATAACACCAGACTCACGACCTACTTTTTCCATTGCTTCAGCAATGATGTCACCAATCTCTTTGTCAGAGTTAGCTGAAATAGTACCAACCTGTGCAATCGCTTTTGCGTCTGAACAAGGTACTGAAAGCGTTTTTAACTCTTCAACTGCAGCGATAACTGCTTTGTCGATACCACGCTTAAGGTCCATTGGGTTCATACCAGCAGCAACTGACTTAAGACCCTCATTCACGATAGCTTGAGCAAGAACAGTCGCAGTAGTTGTACCGTCACCCGCTGCGTCATTTGCTTTAGACGCAACTTCTTTAACCATCTGTGCGCCCATGTTTTCGAACTTGTCTTCAAGCTCAATCTCTTTTGCAACAGATACACCGTCTTTGGTGATAGTTGGTGCGCCGAATGATTTTTCTAAAACAACGTTACGGCCTTTTGGACCTAGTGTTACTTTTACTGCGTCTGCTAGTACGTTTACGCCTTTAAGCATTTTTGTACGAGCGTCACCTGCAAAACGAACTTCTTTAGCTGCCATGTTATAAATTCCTCTTAAATTCTGTTGTCGATTAAACTAAAAAGTATTAATTATTCTACGATGCCTAAGATGTTATCTTCACGCATGATCAAGTACTCTTGACCTTCGATCTTTTCAGTCTTTTCGATGTAAGAGCCGAACAACACTGTGTCGCCTGCTTTTACTTGTAATGCTTTAGTTTCACCATTGTCCAACACGCGGCCGTTGCCTACTGCAACCACTTCACCACGTGAAGACTTTTCAGCCGCAGAACCGGTTAACACAATGCCGCCAGCTGACTTTGTTTCTTCTTCAAGACGCTTAACAATGACGCGATCATGTAAAGGACGAATGTTCATTTATATAGTTCTCCTAACAGTTTCTGAACAATGACAGAAATAATGCTTTTTTAAGGCGGTGTTACATCCACAGGTTGTGGTTAACACACGCAATTTTAATTGCTTTCATTTATGGGGATGGGCAAATTAAAACCCAAGAGAAAAAACTAAAAAATTTTAGTCTTTTCTTTCGTATTCACCTTCAATCGTTGTTGAAGAATTTCTACCCGATTGATTTTTAAATGGATCTCTAATTTCTTCCTGCTGATCCGCACGTTCTTCGCGTGATTGATTAGCAAACGGTGACTGACCTGAGTGCATACCTGTTTGCACTTTTACGGTGGCATGGGCCAACAGTGACTGCGCCAGCTTTTTTCTAACTGCGGGCGTTAGCAGTAAAAACCCTAGTACGTCAGTCATGATCCCAGGCGTCATTAACAAAACACCAGCGATGATCACACACAAACCGGTAAACAAATCTTGAGCAGGCAACTGTCCTCGGGACATCTGCTGTTGAACATTAACGTAGGCTCCCAAGCCTTGCTGTTTGACAAGTCTCGCACCTAGAATGGCGGTTGCTATCACAAGGGCAATCGTCGCAAAGCCGCCTATTACCTCGCTGACCTGGATCAGCAACGCAATTTCAATAATCGGAATGGCAATAAATAAAATAAATAAGAATCTAAACATACTTTCTCCAAATCTACGAAAGATAAATATGGGTGCCAAGGTCTTAATTCAAGCGATGCAAGTTAGACGCTTTAGAAAAGAGGCGCTATCCGCTAAGATGCCATTACCAACCCTAAAATGGAAATAGCTATGGGTATAAGATATAAACTCGTCTTATCTACATGCGGATCCGTTACCGAAGCACGTAAAATTGCAGCGCAACTTGTAGAGCAAAAACTCGCAGCGTGTGTGAACCTAATCCCAGAAATAGAATCTATTTATGTTTGGGAAGGTCAGGTGGAGCACGCGCGAGAAACCAAGCTGTTAATTAAGACAAAATCCGAAAAACTAGAGCAAGTGATGGCTGCTATTCGTGATCTTCACAGCTATGATGTCCCTGAAATTCAAGTTGTGGATGTTACTAGTGGCAACCTAGCTTATTTTAAATGGATGGACGAGGTACTATTGTAATGCGACTCTTAGTAGTTCTTTTTTCGCTGTTAATATGGCTTCCAGCACAGGCAAATAATGCTGTGCTAGACAGCTTGTTAGCGCCAAAGCAACAAACCTTTTTACCTGTAAACGAAGCATTTAAGTTTGATTTTGACCAACAAGAAAAAACATTGTTTGTCGGTTGGGACATCGCTGATGGCTATTACTTGTATAAGAAAAATCTGCAAATCATCGCCAAACAAGCCGACATCAAAGTGCCAGAGTTAGAAAAAGGCGTGATGATTGAGGATGAGTTTTTTGGCCGCACTGAAGTCTTTTTCAATCATTTATCTGTTATTTCTAAACTCGATAATATTCAACCTGGAGCGGTTGTAAAAATCCGCTATCAAGGCTGCGCAGAAGCTGGGCTTTGTTACCCACCAGAAATTGTTGAAGTACCGTTAAGCACGATTGCAGGAGAACAGCCAAAAGCCACATCAAACAAAGCTCCAGAGACAGGCGCTGAGATTCAAAACACAAGCCGTCCTGTGGATGACGACAATTTGTCTTTTACTGAGCAATTAATGCAGCGCAGCTTGCTTGCAAATATTTTGACGTTCTTTGGTCTTGGTATTGGGCTTGCTTTTACTCCCTGTGTGTTCCCCATGTTCCCTATTTTGTCGAGCTTAATCGCAGGTCAACAGGGGCTTTCAACTAAAAAAGCGTTCAGTTTATCTTTTGTTTATGTACAAGGCATGGCCGTTACCTATGCCGCACTTGGCCTTGTTGTTGCTTACTTTGGTGGCCAAATTCAAGGCTACTTGCAGCATCCTGCGGTACTTATCAGCTTTAGTATCTTGTTCGTTGCACTCGCGCTATCAATGTTTGGGCTATACGAGATCCGCCTACCAAGCAGCATGATGGATAAACTCACCCAGCTCAGTAACAAACAAAAAGGCGGCAATTATTGGGGTGTGTTTGTAATGGGTGTCTTATCGGGCCTTATTGCATCGCCTTGTACCACCGCGCCTTTGTCTGGTGCTCTCCTGTTTGTCGCGCAAAGTGGCGATTATGTTGTCGGTGCGCTAACGCTCTATGCACTTAGTTTGGGCATGGGCTTACCGCTATTATTGCTAGGCACTTCTGGTGGTAAGTTACTACCAAAAGCTGGAGGCTGGATGGATCAGGTCAAGACGCTATTTGGTTTTGTGATGCTATTTGTACCACTCATCCTGCTCGAGCGCATCCTTGATGCTACCGTGATCATTGCTCTGGCTGGTGGCCTTGCCGTTGCAACAGCACTTTACTTACATTACTGGCAAAGCCAATTGCAAACGAGTAAAGGTAAAACCACTCTGTGGGGTTTTGCTATCACTTTATTTATCGTTGGCTTATTTGCCTTAAAAAGCAGCTTTTTTCCAGCACCTAAGCCAGTAGTTAATGCAATAACCACTCAAACTGAAGCCGCATCGGCAGAAAAAAAGTTTAAATTACTGCCAGACTTAGCCGCGCTTGAAGTAGCCATTGCAGAGGCTAATGCTAAAGGTAAAGTGCCTATTGTGGATTTATATGCTGACTGGTGTGTGGCCTGTAAAGAGTTCGAGAAGTACACCTTCCCAACTCCCGAGGTACAAGCACAGTTTAAAGACTACGAGTTATTAAAACTCGACTTAACCAAAGCCAATGATAATACCCAAGAGATCATGGAAGCGTTTACGGTATTTGGCTTACCCACCATTTTAATTTTTGATAGCCAAGGCAACGAGATGCCAGCACATCGCGTCACCGGCTTTTTAGATGCAAAAGACTTTGCAGCTCACCTAGACAAGGCTAAGCAGGACGCAAAGTAGCCATTTTGGGAGCAAGCTATCTTGCTCCCTTACCCTTCTCATTAGACCAGTATTTTGCTGCTATTTACCGCGAACTCTCTATAATACTCGACGAAATAGAGAAATATTTGCTATTTGCTGAAATTAGGCATAAGTTAACAAGCCATACAGTACAATTTTTTGTCTAACGCTTTACTTAAAGGAAGTTCACGTAAAATGTCTGCAAAATTAAAGATTTTATTAGTAAACGGACCTAATTTAAATATGTTAGGTCGTCGTGAAACCAGCACCTATGGTACGCAGACACTCAATGAGATTGTCGATGCGCTCACTGACTATGCACAAAATCAGCAAGTAGAGTTGTCACACATTCAAAGTAACAGTGAAGCAGAGCTTATTGAGGCCATTCATGCACAGTATGGGCAATGCGATGCGATTATTATCAATCCTGCCGCATTCACACATACTAGCATTGCGCTTAGAGATGCCTTACTCAGTGTAGACATTCCCTTTTATGAAGTGCACATCACAAATGTACACAAAAGAGAACCATTTCGCCGCAAGTCTTATTTTTCTGACGTGGCGGAAGGCGTGATATGTGGATTAGGCGCGTTGGGCTATCGCGCAGCACTTGATGCTGCACTGGCGCAACTGCGAAAACAAAATAACTCAAATTAACTAACAGGCGGGTCATTGTATGGATATTCGCAAGATCAAAAAACTTATCGAACTAGTAGAAGAATCAGGTATTGCAGAACTAGAAATTACAGAAGGTGAAGAATCAGTACGTATTAATCGCCACAGTAATGCACCAGTTTACGCTCAACCTCAACAGTACATGGCAGCACCTGCGGCACCAGCACCTGCAGCTCCTGTTGCAGCACCTGCTGCTGAAGCGGCAGCGCCAGAAAGTGCAGCTCCAGCTGGTCACCAAGTTAAGTCACCTATGGTTGGTACTTTCTATTCAGCTTCATCTCCAACAGCAGCAGCATACGTAGAAGTAGGTTCAAAAGTAAATGTTGGCGACACACTTTGTATCGTTGAAGCAATGAAGATGATGAACCAAATCGAATCAGACAAAGCTGGTGTGGTTAAAGCAATCTTAATTGAAAACGGTGAGCCAGTAGAATTCGACCAACCGCTATTCATCATCGAATAATCACGCAGAAGGTCAACGTTATGTTAGATAAAGTAGTCATTGCAAACCGAGGTGAAATTGCCCTTCGTGTATTGCGTGCCTGCAAGGAGCTAGGTATTAAGACGGTTGCTGTACACTCAACAGCCGATCGTGACCTAAAACACGTTCTTCTTGCGGATGAAACCATTTGTATCGGCAAACCAGCAGCAAGTGAAAGCTACCTTGATATTCCGCGTATTATTGCAGCTGCAGAAGTAACTGACGCCGTTGCCATTCACCCAGGTTACGGTTTTCTTTCTGAAAATGCAGATTTTGCCGACCAAGTTGAGCAAAGCGGCTTTATTTTTATCGGTCCAAAAGGCGACACGATTCGCTTAATGGGTGATAAAGTTTCTGCTATTGAAGCAATGAGAAAAGCGGGTGTTCCTTGTGTTCCTGGTTCTGATGGCCCGTTAACCGAAGATAACGATCGCAATATGCAGATTGCCAAGCGTATTGGTTACCCCGTTATCATCAAAGCCGCAGGTGGCGGTGGTGGTCGTGGTATGCGTGTCGTGCGTAGTGAAAAAGAACTGGTTGACTCAATTGCGTTGACGCAACAAGAAGCCAAGCAATTCTTTGGCAATGGCATGGTTTACATGGAAAAATTCCTAGAAAACCCGCGCCACATCGAAGTACAAGTACTAGCTGACGGTCAAGGCAATGCAATCCATTTAGGTGAGCGTGACTGTTCAATGCAGCGTCGTCACCAAAAAGTAGTGGAAGAAGCACCTGCGCCAGGGATCACAGCTGAAATGCGTAAATACATTGGTGATCGCTGTACTCGTGCATGTATCGAAATCGGTTATCGCGGTGCTGGTACATTTGAATTCTTATACGAAAACG
This sequence comes from Pseudoalteromonas sp. McH1-7, assembly GCF_013366255.1. Lineage (NCBI taxonomy): Bacteria > Pseudomonadati > Pseudomonadota > Gammaproteobacteria > Alteromonadales > Pseudoalteromonadaceae > Pseudoalteromonas > Pseudoalteromonas sp. McH1-7. The sequence goes on from NZ_JABWPQ010000007.1 coordinate 22,494, forward strand.
GTGAGTTCTACTTCATTGAAATGAACACCCGTATTCAGGTTGAGCACCCAGTAACAGAAATGGTCACTGGCGTAGACTTAATTAAGGAGCAACTTAAGATTGCTGCTGGCCAACCACTTTCTATTACACAAGATGACGTGGTGATCCGAGGTCATGCAATTGAGTGCCGTATTAACGCTGAAGACCCTGACAGTTTTATTCCTTCACCAGGTAAGATCACGCGCTTCCACCCAGCTGGTGGCCTTGGGATCCGCTGGGACAGTCATATCTACGCGGATTATACGGTACCACCACATTACGACTCAATGATCGGTAAGTTAATCACTTATGGTGAAAACCGTGATGTTGCAATTGCTCGCGCTAAAAACGCACTGAATGAGCTAGTGATTGACGGGATTAAAACCAATACCCCGCTGCACAAGAAGATTCTATCAGACGAGAACTTCCAAAACGGTGGTACGAATATCCACTACCTAGAGAAAAAACTAGGCATGCACCAATAACCTAATTCGTTCTCCTAAAAGAGGCCGACACTGCGTCGGCTTCTTTTATCTGCGTTACAGTAACACCCCATTTACACCTTACTCCCTACAAAAATCAGTGAAATTTCTTCGAAATACGGTAGCGGCTGCGTAACCACTTAAAAATATAAATTTAAGAATACTAATAGGAACAAGCTTGTTCGTTCCTATCGACATTACATTTGAAAAAGCCAAACTAAGCCAATCATTTTTACGGCCATCGCTCCTCGGCGAGCGAGAAAAGCACGAACTTTCTGACGCTAAAATTCATTCTATCTCTACTGCAAAAGCTACTTTACGCTCCACTTTGCTTCATAATTAAGCAATCAGTACATTCATCTCGATTTTTTCTCGTTTTAATAGTGACAAGCCTGTTAAAAATTTTTATACTGCCTGCGCTTTCAGTGATTTACTTTTAAACCACAAAGCAAAATGGCCCTATAGCTCAGTTGGGTAAACTTTCAAAGAAAGTTTACGTCGAGGAAGCGAAGGGATATTAGCGTAGCGACCCTGAGTGTTGAATCCGAGACCGGAATCAAGCTTCATGGACGAATGTTACGCGCAAAAACACAAAATGGCCCTATAGCTCAGTTGGGCGAATCGAGACCGAAGCACCGCTTCGCAGCTTGATGAGATGGAGGCAGGAAGCCGACAAGATATTGCTTCATAGATGAATTTAATGAGCACTTAAAATACAAAATGGCCCTATAGCTCAGTTGGTTAGAGCACCCGACTCATAATCGGTAGGTCCCTGGTTCGAGTCCAGGTGGGGCCACCATTTCACCCCCTAAGTTTACTATCAATAGCACTTTCTGTTTTTATACTTGGTAACGCCTTAGCGTTATGTACCATATTCAATTCAGTTGTTATGTAATATATTAAAATGTAGACTATGCGTCACGCTTTTATGTTCCTTTGAGTATTCTAATGGCCGCTCGATTTGATGTTATAAATCAAACTTTTTCAGATGAAAATCAAAAGATTATTCACGGTGATGTCCTGCTGGGTTTAAAAGCTATTCCTGACGAATCAGTGAACTTAATTTTCGCAGATCCACCGTATAACATAGGCAAAGATTTCGATGGTTTAAAGGAAAAGTGGACTGAAGAAGATTTTCTTGCATGGTGTTACGAATGGATTGATGATTGCTTTAGAGTACTCAAGCCAAATGGAACATTCTATTTAATGAATAGTACCGAAAATATGCCCTTTTTGGATATTTACTGTCGGAAACTATTCACTATAAAAAGCAGAGTGATTTGGAGCTATGATAGCTCTGGTGTTCAAGCAAAGACATACTTTGGATCTATGTATGAGCCGATATTAATGCTTACTAAACACCCTAAAAACTATACTTTCAATCATGAAGATATATTAGTTGAGGCGAAAACAGGCGCTAAAAGGCAGCTAATAGATTATCGAAAAAACCCTCCTCAGCCTTACAATACAAAAAAAGTTCCTGGTAATGTTTGGGAGTTCCCGAGAGTTAGGTTCAAGATGGATGAGTATGAAAATCATCCAACCCAAAAACCAGAATCACTGCTTGAGCGTATTGTAAAAGCATCTTCAAACGAAGGGGATTACGTCCTTGATCCGTTTTCAGGAAGCTTTACCACGGGCGCTGTTGCAAAGCGCTTCAATCGTAAATTTATTGGTATCGAGATCAATGAAGAATACGTGAAAATGGGAATTAGAAGACTCGAGCTTCCATCCCATTATTCTGAGCAAGAACTAGCAAAAGAGAAAAAAAGAAAGACCAATAATTTATCCAAAAAAAATAGGCAGAAAGAAGCTGACACAAGTGCCTCGCCACAGCAAAACCCTTTAATCAGATAAACTAAACTCGAGCTTATAGCAGTTGATAATAATTTGTTTCAGCTGCTCAATTGAATTGTTATCTGTAGAAAGTTCTTGGAGGTAATCACTTAGCTCATTTAAGGTATATATATCCTCAAATAAAGACATATAAAGCTCCACTTTTAGCTCATCCATTTCCCGGCTGGCCTTAAGCCTAATTTGGCTCTGTACTTCATCTACACTTAAGCTTGTCTTCACCACAAAACTCAGAGGAAACCGGTTCACCTTATCAAAATCTAAAAAGTACTTTTTGAAATCGATACCTTCTGTAACTTGAAAAAACTTTCCTATTGGCTTGAGTACAAAGTCGATACCTCCATCATTAGCGTTAGTTCTTCCGGTTTTATAAAGCATTAATGGGCTAGTCTCAATTTCACCGGAGCTTGTGGAGAATGAAGCTTTAATTTTCTTGAAAGACAAATGTAAGATAGCGAAAGAAACAATTTCAAAAACTCTTGCATCTGAGGTGGCATTGAAAGCCTTAACTATTGTTTTTAGTATATCTTGCTGAGTATTAGCGGATGAAATTTCAGTTAAAAATGCAATCTCGATTTTCGCGATAATTGACGCATATGTAGCAACCACATCTACCGCAAATTTAGCCACGGCTTCAGGTTTATCTCCAGCTTCACCCAAAATAGCTTCCGATACTTTCCGGTTAGAGCCATCTATGTCCATGATTTCTAAATCTGTTCGGTATTTTTTCTTAAATTCGCCATTTAATCTGTTATCCAGATGGTGATTTTGAAGTTTACTTCCATAGGGCTTCTGTCTAATCCTACGCAGCAGAGATGTGGAAGATGAGCCATTCTTTTGTCCAGCCACATAGTCCTCACAAATCACGGATATCGTATAAACCGCGGCCCAATTTCTTCTAGATTTGCTATTCCCTTTTACAGCTCGAGTCTTAAACTCAAGAAACTTTTTTAATAATCCAGTTTTACTGACACCGTGCTTTTCTGCTAATTCATCCACAAAGTGACTATATGGGCTTGTCATTATTATCCTTACTCTTAAAATTCATGAGCTCTGACGCTGAAGACTGCAAAGAATCAGCAAGCTTTAAAATGTTTAACAGACTGATATTTCTTTTGCCCCGCTCTATTCCGCTAATATATGTTCTATCAAGCTCACACAGAGAAGCTAGCTCCTCTTGACTAAGGCCTAGCTTTAGCCTCAAGCTTTTAATATGTAGTCCAAATAGCTGGAGAATTTTTTCTTCGTTCATGATAACCCTCTAATGCTAAAGGGATAATTTACCAATGTAGACAATGTGTCTACGGACTATAAGTCACATTACGTGTGGATTTTGTAATGAAGATGATGGGTGAGGTTAAATACAGCATTTTTCACATAGTGCTGGTCACCTCACTATGTATAAACTCCGGCCGGCATGATTAAAAAAGCTCAAAAACAGGCGTTGGTAGCTCTACATTCTGCAAATCAAAAATAGTTTTTGCAAAAAGTGAATGTTTAGTCTGCAATTTAAAACGGTAAATTATGATTAGCCCGCAACAATATTCAGCTTTTCAACAACACCAAAATGAGGCTAGAAAATAGTAGATTCTTTCACATCTCATAATTTACCACTGGAAGAGTCATAAGCGCATAAAGCTTTTTACCCAATGTTGGCGAATAGAAATGATTTCCCACATCAACATACTGTCCACTTCCTCTCTAATAACTCAAATCTCTACCCACTTGAACTCCACTCATCTAGCGTTAGTGAAGTTCTAAGCCTTCATACTCACTTCACATATCGTTCCAGATTGCAGTTGCAGTAATTAGATAGTTGCTAAAACCCGAAAAATCAAAAAGTTGTATGTAATTACATTTACCTTATATTGGAACTGAATAAAAAATAAACTGTAAAGGAGAAACTATGGTTACATTCAACACTCGACTACTTGCGATGGTATTGGCTTGTAGTTCCACTTCTGTTTTTGCTACTCAGGTATTTTATGATCAAGATGGCGCGGGAGATCATTCGCAGTATCAGGGCGCACCTGTTGATTTTATCTCAGCTCGTGCAGGTACAACAGAGTACTTTAATGCACTCATAGGTGGCTTAACAGTGGATGAGTGCCATCAATTTGAAGTGGTTAATACACAAACTGGCAATTTGATTGCTCCTCTGACATTCAACACGCCCTTTATTTCTGGCCCTATTCCTGCGGAGCATAAGCTAACAGAAAAGTCGCTTAAACTCAGCTGCATATTACCTTCAGGTGAAGAGGCGATAGTCTACCACAAGATACCTAAGGCTCCCGCCGTTGCATGGCACAGTGAAATCAAAGTGGCTGATTGGCAAACGCCGAGTAATGGTCCTGGGTATTTTGCAGATGTTCAATATACCGGCTTGATTAATATTAATAACAACTCGCACCAAGGCCAGTGCCGAAAGGCCAATTATGTCGGTGGTAACCCAACATTTTTCAATGAAAGACATCAAGGTGGGTTTTATAGTGATGTCTTAAATGTTGCGGGTGAGGCTAAATACAGTGGTTTTTATAAAGTACTGGTGACAGAATTAATTTGTAAAAACTCAGGTGGTACAACTCGCCTCGTCGAAACTTGGCATATTAACCAAAACTCACAATCCCGTGAACTTTCTTCCGAGCTATTTTAAACACAAGAATAGTGCAGCCTAGCTGCACTTACTTTACTGAAGCTTAGCTGACACAAATCCCATATCTAGGCAAAATATCATCAATTACACAGAGACGATGCTTTTTAGCCGCATCATGAAAATACTTCCAATTAGAAGTTAAAAATTCACGGCGAAATGGATAGCTATCGTCATCACCTTTAGCACGTGTCGTGCCTAGCGCTTGATGCTTCCACGACCCTTCGCCTTTGGCAATATAAGTAAGTGTGTATGCACCTAGGCCAAATCTATCGGTTTTGATTGCATCAAGCCACAATTGGTGGCGCACTTCACCATCATCCATATTAAATTCAATAAAGCACTGTGCTATTTCTTGCTTTACTGACTCACCCAAGCCTGTTATCTCTTTTCCCCGATAAGCTTGATAGACTTTGCACAGCTCATCAGCAGCAACCAGAAAATCGCTTGGGTTATCTCTTACTACTTTCTCATCCAAACCGTTGATATAGCTCCACACTTGATGCGGCTGATCTGGGTGAGACAGTGCCTGCCCATGTCCAAGGCTTGGAATATCATCTTGAAAAATATCTGAAAAATATTCACTGATACGCTCGCTCCATGTTTCTTCCGCTTCGCCATTTAAGTCTTTTATTTCATTAACTTTATTGACTTTATGTTGTATTCCAGCAAACCCTTGATGGCCCCATGTATCGATGAATACATGAGAGGTAATACCTAGGCGATGTAATCCATATGGCCTTGCCTTATCTGCGATACATTCAGTAATCATGTCTTTTGCTACATATGAATGCGGTTTACAGACCAGTTTTTGAATAAAACTGCCGGAGGGGTTTTGTCCAGCGGGCAACCCTCCATTGCCTGGTAAAAAATGAAAAGGCACCCACACTTTCATATTCTTCAGGCTGTCGAGGTTTTTATAATCAAGCATTTTATGTGCGGTAGCGATACGCTCATAGGCCGCCCCGTTATCAAACTCGATATGACCGTAATTTGTTGCATCGTCTACATATTGCGACGCGTGAGCAATAATTTCAGCTTCTTGTTCAGTGAATCCCGCAGCACGGGCAACAACCCATGTCATACCATGGTGTAAATCAATTTGCATTTTTTATTATCCTTGCCTTTTCTCACGCAACACAGTGTAGTGCGTGAGAATCAAAATGTAACTAACTTAGGGCTAGGATAGGCTATGAGCGACCGTATTGCAGTGAGGCTCACTTTGGTCTCTTTTACCAATTTGACTTAATGCTTGCTCAATTTGAAGGAGTAAATCTGACGCTAATAGCGTTAAAAATTTCTTATTTAGAACAACTAAATAGCAAATTTTTAGCCTTACCTACGTGGATGTAGGTACCTTGGCGATAACAGGACGCGGTAGCGGGGTTATCGACAAGGTTTTCTCGCCTCAAAATAGACCACCTAATTAAGAAAATTGGTATTATTTTGGTTTAGTAATGGCATTGGGGGTTTGTGGTTCTTGGTTTTGCGGATCCCCTGCCACTGGCTGCACCGAAGCAGGTAAAGCACTTTCCCCATTTTCAGTGTTTAAAATCAGTGGTAACCCATCTTTTCCACTACCAATAACCACCACTTTTGCATTGTTCGATTTGGCTAATTCAATGGTTGCTTCTATGCCGCGCCATCTTAGGTAAGTTTCAGAGATCCCCCCACTCACCTTCTCTTGAAAATCAGCTATCCCCATGGCTTCAACTTTCTTTCGCTCTGCTTCTTTTTCAGCAACATCCAAGCGCATTTCGTACTCTTGATACAAGTGCATTTGGTTTACTTTCGCTATAATTGCATTATGCACCCCTTCTGGAATATCTACATGGCGAATTAGCATGTCGTCTAGATTTACCAAATTATGCCCCTGCATCTCGCTCTTTTCTTGCTTTAGTATGGTTTTTTCTTGCAACTGAACCTCTCTCAGGACTGTGCTTAACAGCTTATCTTGAATCTTTAAGCGTTGATTTGCGTATACTTCCTCGGCGGTATAGTCAGAAACAATCATGCGCACCGCAGATGCAACTTCTGGGATCACAATTTCATCTAGATAGTCTTCCCCAACTAACTTGTGTAAATAAGGAATATGCTCCACGACGGGGCGGTAACGCACCGTTATTTCCATTTTTATCCTCAGTCCCTCAGAGGTAATAGCATGGATCTCTGTGGTGGTCGTTTGGAAGCGGCTGGAGTAAATCGTCAACGTATCCCAGGGGTATACCAAAACTGTCCCTTCATAAAACGGGTGCTCAACATACGTGCCGCCAAAGCGCTTCCATATCACTCCCACCTGCCCTGAATCTATTTTTATAAAGACAACTTTGACCAAAACAACGGCGATAAAAAGCAAAATTAGTAACGTCACACCAGCACGAAAGCGCCAAGACAATATGCGTTTATGCCATTTGGGTTTATAGCACTTTAACGCCCGCATAAACAAGTTTGAAAGAATAAGTGCCAGTACGACACCACCAACAGCATATAAACCAAAATCTTCAGGGATAGTAACATTCATGATAGCACTCCATTACTTTCACTATCTTGATGGGTAAATAGTTGTCCTTCTTCCATTTTTAAGTGTGTATCAGCTAAGTGGAAGTAAGCATCATCGTGAGTGATGGCGATAACCGTGTTACCACGTGCCTTTAAGCGTGGTAACACTTGTTCGTAGAATTTGCGTCTAAAGATAGGGTCTTGATCTGCCGCCCACTCATCAAAAATGTAAATAGGCCTATTTTCTAAAATAGTGCTCAGTAGCGCCAATCGCTTTCGCTGCCCTGATGACAAGTCAATGGTACTAAACGCCCCTTCTTGAATACTGACTTTGGCACGCATCTCCAGAAAGTCTAACCACTCGTCTATTTCTTGAGCACTCAAATCACGAATACCATAGAGCTGCTGGAACAAATGAAAATCGGCAAAGACAGCGGTGAATAAACTTCGATATGCGAGCCGATTATCATCAGTCACAGCTTGACCATTTAATAAAATTTGTCCGCCTTGAAGCGCATATAAACCTGTCAGCATACGAATAAATGTGGTTTTGCCACTACCATTTCCACCGGTAATAAAAGTGGTTTTCCCTTGCTCGAATGTAATATCAACAGGCCCTACGGAAAAAGGGCGGTCACTGGATTTCTTCTGGTGCTGATAAAACGCGCCTTGCATAGCAATGGCTTTAAATGATGTGAGGTTTTCGGTAGATTTCAGCCTCTCGGTATGCTGTTGGTCTGCTATCGTTTTAAGATCACGCTCTAGTGCCAAGACATTTTGCGCCGCCTCGGTTGCGGTTGTGAATACTGGGATCCCACCAACAATGCTGGTAATTGGACCGATTAAAAATAACGATGCAGTAGTGACTTTGATCACGACATCTGTATAGACATCGGATAGCATAGGAACAATAAAAACCATTGCACCGGTTGCGGTAAAAAACGTTATTTGTGACAAAATAAAGTCTGTCGCAAACAGAGTTTGTGTTTTTGTCTTCGCTCGCCTAGCACGATTAGAATCGCGACGATATTCCCGCTCTAAGTCTTCTGCTCTTGGCTCACTCAGCTTTACTTCTTTAAAGCCATCAAGCAAATCAGATAAGCGCTGAATAAGCTGGTTTTCACTGTCAAAGGAGATCCGCATGTTGCGCTGAATCTCATTCGCTCTTAAGCGGTGTATACTGGCACCCACCATGATAAGTGTTGAGATAACCATAAAGGCTACAAATGAATGCCAAGCGATATAAAGCGATGTGAAGAATACTAAACTAATAGACTGACCGATGATCACAAAAAGCTGCGCCGATTGAGATATGGTTTGGAGTTCTTTACTTATCGTATTGAAAATCCGTTCCTTACCAACTTTTTCCAGTGTTGATAACTCAGTGTGGCGAATGCTTTCAAATAAATCGACCCTCAGTTTATCTATGGCACGCTCAACCATTTGTGCAGCCTTGGTCATTAAGCGTTGCTGAGTCAAACCATAAATCGCAATAGTGAGTGAAAACAACACAAGATAATAGAGTATGTGGTTTTCTTTATTTATGTCAGAAATATTGGCTGCTACGTTGTTGATAAGTGCAAGCACCAGCGCATTAGCCAAACCAGAAATACACCCAAGTGCAAAAAAGGTCCGTTTTTTTATCTGAATATGTCGGCGAATTAATTCGTACAATACCATTATTATTATCTTTTATTGTTATTGGGCTACTGCCCGCGCATGCAATTAAGCATAGTCCCTAAAAATAAAAACCACAGGTCAAAAACAAAAGAATATCGCTTTAAAACATCTGGTTATATTGATATCTAGTTAAAGCCGTGACAACAGAAATGGCTATTCTTCATCTTGCTCGGCTAATGGTTTGCGCCTTTGCCCAACGAGTAAAATAATCAACCCTATAACAGGCGTGAACATCAATGAGATGAGAAAGAATCCTACCGGCCCCGCAAAGGTGTGACGCCCCCAATACCCAGTTAAAACACATAACACTAAATACAACGCAATTAACATAAGTTGCTCCAAGTTGTGATTGACGACAAACGGAAAATAAACCAGCAGTTGCCTGCCGGTTTATTTCAGCCAGTATCGTTATACTGTGGCTTTATCCGCTGCAGCGGTTGCGTCCGCATTTCCCTTATTTGCACGATACTTAGCTGCAATATCTGCGATATCCCCTTTCATACTTGCTAAATTCAGGTTTATCAGCGTACCGCCATTTTCAAAGTGTCGAACAAACGTAGAGCCCACTGCATGTGTTGATGCCGCAGACACTATTGGCATAAATGCGATTGCGCTTAACGTACCAATCACAGGAACCGCCTTCAAAAAGCTGCTTAGTCCCGCGCCCCCTAAGGTTTGTGGAAAAGAGCCGCCGATCAATGCGCTTACTGTGCCACGCAACTTATTGTCTCCGTATGATTGACCATAGACTTTCGCGACTTCGCCTATCATCTTCATTTGGATCCCCGTCAACGCCACTAAATCAACCGCAGGCAAGGGAATAAACCCAGAACCAAACGACCATTTGGTGTATTTGTCGACAATCAGCTGAGCAACGGCTGCTCTATCTTCATCAGCAACAAGTTGTGGTTCCTGTTGTTCTGGCGCTTCGCTTACCTTGTCGTCCTTCGCTGTTTTTGTCACTGCCATAATTCATCCTCTATGATTTACTTAAACAGTTGTCGAACCCATCAAGTGCCAACACGGCACTTGCCCTAGCACCCATAATTTCACAAGCTATGCTCATTCAAAGATGGGCTTTACTACCTTCATTAATCATGAAGAAGTAAACCTAAGAACAACCAAGGATTTGCACAGTGTCACAAATACAGCTGAGCGAAACGTTGCCACCTACCACAGGTGTTCTATTAATTTGTTTAACCGAGCATCAGAGCTCGATGTTTTCTCTCACCGCGTTATGCCTGATTTAAATCTTGCTGACATTCCTCAGTGCGGTGTTTATCACTATAGAAGATAATGTTGCGGATCTCATCGGCGATACAATCTGACTCAATCCCTTCTTTTACATAGTTGCTAAACACCATGATGCTTTGATCTCGTTCCAGTAAACGAGTAAAACTAGTCACCCATGAATAGGGGTAACTTCCTGAATACTGTAAAAACTTTTCATACATTCTAAGGTTAGCGTCTGCTGGGTTTTCGGGGCAATTTGCTACTTTGCCATACTGGTTAGGGTCGACGTAGGTTACAAACCAACCATAACCATAATATTCACACTCTGTGCTACTGCCGGTATTGGAATAGGGTGCAAAAGCTGCCAGTTTTTGGGCATCACTTAAGACCTGCGTACCATATAACCCTTGATCCCACTTGTGCATATCCTCTACGGTCGAATATAAATCTCCGGCAGAGTAAAGCACTAGCGGATTACTGTAAGGGTTAACCAAAATATCTTCATAGGGGGCGGGCCCGCCTGTAGCTGGAGGGCGGCCATTCGCTAGAGGTAAATACTGGTTTTGGTTGTAGATATAACCTGTGGTCATATTCGAATACACACCTATCGCGCTATATGAGCCACTGTCAGTCATGTTAAGCGGGTTTAGAATTTGCTCTTGAACGATATTAGCAAACCAATACTCACGACCAATGTTGCCCTGTTTACCTGCAGCTAACTGCTCGATAATGTTACCAATAAGATAGTAGTTACAGTTGCTGTATTCATACTTACTGCCGGGCGTGAACGAGGGGGTACCACTTTGCCCAGCTTCAGCACCACAAGTACAAAAGCGATTACTAAAATCTTCTGGTCCGTTAAGGTCTAGATTTGAGTCATATAAATAGGGTCGCCAACCATAGTTGTCGTACACCGCTTCGTTGTCACTGTAGTTATTGATCCCAGATGACATGGTAAGTAGGTGATGCAATGACACATCTGCGCATTGATTATCTGGATACCAAGGCAAGTGGTCGCCAATGGTTTCCTGCCGTAAGTCCTTACCATCTAACATATTCATTAGAATAGCGGCCGAAAACGCTTTGGTATTGGAGCCAATGCGATACTTCGACTTCACACTGTTCGCGACATCATACTGCATATTTTGTGGCCCGCAGTGATGCTGGTAAATTACTTTATCAACTGACGTAATATAAATAGTGCCAAAGAAAAGGTTCGCATCGCAGTACTCTTTCACCACCGCTGCTATCATTTCTAATTGATTAGGCATGATGGTGTGATTATCCGCGATACTTTTTTTCTGCAAACAAGATGCAAGCGCTAGGGTAATGCAAAATAGCATCATCAGTCTTAGTCGCAGTTGTATTAGCCATTTCATTGTTCAAATTCCTTACATTGCCAACCACGTAACCACTAACAAGTGTTATTGCCCAGCTTTCACTGGAAAAGATTAATATTAACCAGTTAAGCCGAGGCTATTTTCGCCATGCCAACTAGCACTTTTCGAGTACCTGTATAGGCCTCTCTGCCATGGGTAAACAGCATATTGTCCAATAGCAAAATATCGTTTTTTTGCCATGGGTAGGCAAAAGTCAGGTCGCGATAAACTTGGTTAATCATGGCAATGTCTTGGTCGCTAATCTCACTGCCATCACCAAAAAAAGCATTGCGTGGTAAAAATTCGCTGCCGATACTGTCACGCATTTGCGCACTGAGTTGATTGTCTAGGCTTGAGCAATGAAACAAGTGAGCTTGATTGAACCATACCTTTTCACCACTTTTTGGATGGCGCATAACGGCTGGACGCCATTGCTTAGTTTGTAGCCTTTTATCATCAAGCCAAGTAAACTCGATTTCATTTTGTTGGCAATAGTGCTCAACATCTGTCTTACTCTCAGTCTGGAAAACTTCTTGCCAAGGTAGGTCAATATCACCGTAGTTACGCACATATTGCACGCCTAGGCGCTCAAACTTATCTCTTAGCTCAGCTGGAATATGGCGGTAGACTTCACGACTATCAGCAAGGGGGGTGCATCCTCCCGTGGTTGCTGGGATCACACAAAAGAACCCCATTCGCATCGGCCACACATTGGAATAGGCATTCTCGTTATGTTGAAGGATCACTTGATCAGCATGGTACTCAGTCGTGGTATAAATATTGTTGTTCAACGCGGTACGAGGAGAAGAACGATAAATATACTGGCTTAAACGCTCACCAAATAAGGTCTCAAGTATAGTGCTAAACTGATTTGTGCTCACAATATTTAAGCCACGCAGTAGTGCAAAACCATCTCGCTCAACCCAATTATTTACCTCTTGAACGTGACTTTTCACCCATGCCATGCCGCTTTGTTTAACCTCAGATAAGTCATGTATCCGCGGGTCTGCTGCAATCGTTGTCGGATCCAATTCCAAAGAAAGTGCGTGATCCATTGTTTTCCCATCCTTAAAAGTAAGTACTTTCGCTAGTGCAACACATAGTTGCGCTCAATTATGTTAACCAACTGCCCCACTTGCTCGGCTTGCAAGCAGGACAAATGTTCTCCTTTGACTTCATAACAAGAGAGAGAGTGACTAAATGGTTGCCACCCCATGTCTTTATTCACAGGACGGCCTTCAAATTCTTGCGTTTGCTGCGTTTTCACAACACAGATTGGGATGTCGCTAAGCATAGACCGCATCTCAATATTTGCTCGCAGTTGGGCACTAAAAACTTGTTGAAAGTGACGTAGATGCGTATCACTAAAATTAAATCCAGCTTGTTTTATCCAGCGATTGAGAGAAGCAATGCGTGCTGTTGCATCACCTTGTTGATAAGCACTGATTTCAGCATCAGAGACACTAAGGCGGAAAAATGCCACCAGATTATCCAGCATCATTTGTGCAACTTGCGTTTCATCCAAGTTAAGCGCTGGATTGCTTGGGACAGGCGTATCAATCACAGTTAACGAGCAAGTACTTCGACCTTGTTGCTCAAGTAAAGTGGCAAGTTGATAGGCAATAAAGCTGCCAAAAGAATGTCCGACCAAATGCACTTGTTCACCAAGTTCTGCGCCAGCTAATACACTCAAATAATACTCGGCGGTGCGTTCTATGGAGGTTAGCGTCTCAGGCTCCTCGGCAAGCGCCTCTGGTTGCAAGCCATAAACGGGGATACGGCTATCAAGCCCATTCACTAACGCATGAAATGCCATTAGCCAACCTCCCGCTCCCGCAATCAGCACCACAGGTGTAAAACCGAGCTCGCCCTCTTGCAAACACACTAAGGTTTCAAGCGATTGAGGTTTGCCATCGCATTCGCCAAGACCCTCTCTTAATACTTGTATATGCTGACTGAGGCCACGCACGGTTGGATGTTCAAACAGTGCCGACAGCGGCAAATTGAGTTGTAGGTGCTGATTAATATCACCCACTACACGCAGCGCTAATAGCGAATGACCACCTAAATTAAAGAAGTTATCGTCAAGGCACACTCCATCCACCTGCAAGCGATGAGCAAACTGCTGCGCTAATTGCGTTTGTAGTGGGGTGAGCCTTTCCTGCTTAGCCTCTTGGTGCTGGGATTGCGATAGAGTGTATGAACCGGCCAGCGCAGTGAGCTGTTTGCGATCGACTTTGCCGTTGGTTGTCAGCGGCAGATGGCTAACTGATTGGAACAACTCAGGGATCATGTAAGCAGGTAAAGCCGCTCCAAGTTGCCCCCGTAGTGAAGCCGCGCTAACTTCAGTCTGCTGTGCAGGCTGTACAAATGCCACCAGTTGCGCGTTGTTACTGCCATCTTCGCGCACCACCACAGCGCAATTAGCAACCCTGTTTAGCAGCTGAAGTTGTCGCTCAATTTCTCCCAGCTCAATACGGTAGCCGCGCACTTTGACTTGGTCATCACCACGGCCTAAATACAACAATTCATTTGAGGCTAAACAGCAAGTGCGATCGCCAGTTTTATAAAGTCGCTGGCCGCTATTTGGCTCAATAATAAAGGCTTGCTGCGTCTTTTCCTCGTCGTTGAGATAGCCTCTGGCAAGGCCAATACCCGCAATGTATAAGTCCCCTTCCACACCGGTGGCCACCGCTCGAAGCTGTTCATCGAGTAAATGTAAAGACAAACCAGCGATAGGCTGACCGATTGGCACGCGTGCACCGCTGAAGTGCGTGACATCATTAAGCGTTGCCGAAATGGTTGCTTCGGTTGGGCCATAGGCATTAATTATTCGAATACGGTCGCCGTAGCGCTGCTGCCAATCGGTGAGCGCGGCAATCTGCATTTGCTCGCCACCTATGGTGATGATCCGCAGCGAATCTGGCAGGGTGACTGAAGTTGCTGCAAGTTGATGCCAATACGCCGTTGGCAAACTCATCAGTGTTAAATCAGCATCTTGGCTTAATTGCGCCAGTTTATTGGGATCTAACATGTCGTCCGTCGGTGCCATCACCAAGGTTGCACCACGAAGTAAAGTACAAAAGACTTCTTCGGCAAACACATCAAAGCTCATGCTAGCAAATTGCAGGTAATTGTCGCTTGGCGTAATCGCATATTGCGTAGCTAAAGTCTGCACATAATTAACGACACTGGCATGCTCCACCATCACCCCTTTTGGCATGCCCGTGGTGCCCGAGGTATAAATTACGTAACAGAGGTCGTCAATCTGGCATGGCGCAGTAAAGCAACGACTGGGCTGCGCAGCCAAAGCATCCTTAATACTATCTACATCAACTTGAGGCACTACTTGCTCCGAACTCCCCTGCCAATATTCTATTTTAGTAACCAGCATGGCTGCATTGGCACTTTGCAACAGCAAACGGCGTCGAGACTCAGGTAGTGTTGGTGCAATTGGTAGATAAGCCGCGCCCAATTTGAGCACCGCAAGCATAGCCACAATAAGCTGGTAATTCGCCTCTAGACACAGGCCAATAATAACGGGGGCTGTACTTAGCTCTAATCGTGATGCAAGGTAATGGGCGAGCTGATTGGCGTCTTTATCCAGCTGTGAATAGTGATAACAGCGAGCCTCCTCAGAGACGCTACTATATTCACGAATAGCAATATGCTCAGGAAATTCAGCAGCGATTTGTGCAAATAATTGCTGAATAGGTAAACTTGGCGTTTGATATGGCACCGCTTGCGTCAGTGCAAAAGTAGGCAGAGACAGTGCCTTGCTGTACTGCGCGTGTTGAGGCTGCCAAGACAATTTCCCGAATGTTTGCTCAGGCTGTTGTGTCGCCGCTAACATCAGCTGCTGCATCGCCGCAAGGCTTTGCTCGATAAACACCTCATCAAAACACTGCTGCTGATAGCTCAGCGTGAGCGATACCCCCCCCCCTACGCCGACCACGAAAGTCAATGGATAGTGTGTTTCGTCAACTTCACTCAAAGTGATTGCCGTGAATGGCAGCTCAGCGCTATTTTGTAACGGATCTTGCGGATAATTTTCAAAAACATACAAGCAATCAAATAGTGGACTATCGTTGTCAATACCCGACCACTGATGAGCTTGTGTCAGTGGTGTATGCGGGTGCTGCGCCAATGCCGTAAGCTGCGACTTCACCGCTTGTAGGTAATCTTTCACACGCGCATTTTGATCTATCTCTACATAAACCGCTTGCGTATTAATATACAAGCCAACGCGCTGCGCCATTCTACTAAGCGCTGTAGGTCTGCCCGCTATAGTTTGACCAAATAAGGCATACGGTTCGTTGCAGCAACTTGCTACCCAATACGCCCAGAGCCCTTGGATAAACTGATTGACGGTAAGTCCTTGCTCGCTTGTAAAGCGAGTCACGGCATCTTGCAGCGGTTGCGGTAAAGTCACACTGAGTTCTTTAACACCAGCCGCTTTATTTTCAGTGTGAAGTACCTTTTCGCTGAGTAATGTGGGCGTGGTAACTCCACCCAAATACTCCCGCCAAAACGCTTCATCACACTCAACATGTGTATGCAAATATTCGATATGATCGCGGAAATTATCTACTACAATGGGGCGTAACTCACCTTGGCAACGAGCTTGATAAAATGCCACTAATTCAGCAAATAATATCGGTAATGACCAGCCATCCATAATAAGATGATGATACGTCCACACCACTCCAACATTGCCATCATCAAAAGCGATTAAGCTTAACCGCATACAAGGCGCTTGCGAGAGCTTAAGCGGCTCGGCAAGCTCCACTTCGGCCTGTGATTTCACCACATGCGATTGCGCATCTGCAATAGCGACACTCTGCACCAGATTCAGCGGTAGTTCGGCATGTTTATAAACCACTTGCAGCGGCTCGCCAGCAACATCTATAAAGGCCGAGCGTAATATGCTGTGCTGTTTAATTAATTGCTGCCAAGCGTAACTCAACGCCTCGATATCCACACAACCTTGTAGCAATAAGCTGGCTTGCTCGATATAAGGCTGCGTGCTTTGAGTGTGCGCCTCACGTGCCGTTTGACTGTGGAACCACATGCCTTGCTGTAAACCCGTTAGGGGGTAAATATCCTCAACTTCCCCTTCAACCTGCCCAAATATGCGCTGTAACTGCCGTTCAGAAATGCCGCTGAGAAGTGCAAAGTCACTGACTGTGTAATGACGTTGAGGCTGGGATTGGCAATGCTCGATGACCTGAATTAGACTTTCGAGTATCTCTTTACTTAATTGCTCTGCTGCTTCAGATGCTAAGCGCTGGCTGTCAAACTCCAGCGTTAACGCCAATTGACCATCCACGACCGCCGCGGTTAGCTGCGCTCCAAAGTAACTGAGATTTGACTCTGCAACCAAAGTGCCTGTCGACTCATTAGCATCTCCCAACAAGCCTTGCTGCTCAATAACTGTATCTAGCTGGCCTAAATAGTTAAAAAACAGTAAGTCTCGGGTATCAATCTCAAGCGATGAGCGAACGTTTGGCTCTGGGTGTAAATACCGCGCAGCACCATAACTACTGGCAACTTTAGCGCTCCTTTCAAGCTCTGCCTTGATACTACAAATGACATCATGCAAGCGGCTGCCATTACTAAATAACGGCATTGGATAGAGCGCCGTTAACCAGCCAATGGTTCGGCTGCTATCCAGTGCCTCGGTCAGCAACTCGCGACCATGCCCTTCTAGCATGATCACTTCACTGCCTGCACCACGCTTTTGCGCACACCAGGCAAGTGCACTGAGCAGCAGTGCTTGCGCCGTCGTACCATAACTGGTGTTGGCAGATCCCAATAATGCACGGGTGTGCGATGCTGATAACGTGTGGCGAGCTTTAGCTATCGTTGGAGTCGCGCTTGTATCTTTTAGGCTCAATAAGTGTGAACTTTCAGCCAGCGCAGCCACCTTCTGCCATTTGCGCAAGTCGCGCTCATTAGATGCAAGTTCACGATAAAAAACGGCAAGTTCAGCCAAATTTGCGCTTGCGGCTGGAAGCTCAACCGGCACATTGTTTATTTGCTGCTGTAGTAACTGGCTCACATCTTCAAGTAACACCCGCCAAGAGACGCCATCCACTAGCAAGTGATGTGCACTAAACAGCAAGCGATTATTGGCCTCACTGTTAGGTGTAACAAATAGCACCGCTTTAAACAGTGGCGTGCTAGTAAACGCAAAACCTTGCTGCACTTGTTCACTGAACTCGCTCAGCTCAGCTTGCCATACCTCACGCTCAAGTGTATGCGCCGTAAATACCTTTTGAATATCAATGCTATCACGTACAAATAGGGTGTTTTCATCCGCAACCACCAAGCGTAGCGCGTCGTGCTGGGTAAGCAGATATTTTACAACCTCCATAAGCTGCGCAGGTGTGACGGATTTATCCACACTCACCAACACGCTTTGATCCCAATGACTGGGTTTGGCAAATTGCTGAGCAAAAAACCAATACTGAATTGGTAATTTATCGAGCTGACCAACCAATGGCAGTCTTTCTCTGTCCGTCGGCACCAGAATATCTTGCTGGGCAAGTCTTGCAGCAAGCGCCGAAACACTGGGGTAGGTAAACACATCAGTCGCACTCACTGGTAACTTGAGTACTTTGGCTTTACTTGCGATTTGAATACTCAAAATAGAGTCGCCGCCCAACGCAAAATAGTCGTCTTCAGCTGTCATGGACGGCGTATTTAATACCTGCCGATAAATCGCCAATAACTGAGCAACGACGCTGTTAGCCTGTGGAACCAACGCGCTCTGCTCGGTTACTGTGATAGTCTGTTGCGTTTTACCAAGTGTTGCCAAGGCACGATGGTCAACCTTGCCATGCGGCGTCAAAGGGAGCTTTTCGAGCATAACAAAGTGCTCTGGCACCATATAACTTGGTAGCCTTTCCTTTAGCTGGGTTTGAAGCTCCTTAGGCTCAATATTTGCCACCACAAATGCCTGCAACTGTGGCTGCCCTGACGCACTTGTGGTTATCTGAACCGCGCATTCTTGTACGCCCGATAGCAGCCCAATTTGCTGTTCAATTTCGGCCAGTTCAATACGATAACCTCGCAGCTTTACTTGTCCATCATTACGACCCATATAGGCGATACGGCCGTTGCTAAGCTGGCGTACTAAATCTCCCGTTTTATAGGCTCGTACCGTTTGCGATGGAGAGACTTGTAGCTCAATAAAACGCTCAGCGCTAAGCTGTGGTTGATGTAAATACCCTCTAGCAAGTCCCGCTCCGGTAATATATAACTCCCCAATCATCCCCTGAGGCACAGCGCGCAATTGTGGATCTAAAATAAATAGCTGGCTATTGTCGACAGGTAAGCCGATATCTGGCACCTGTTCGTCAAACTCAACCACGCCTGAGGTCGCGACTACAGAGGCTTCGGTAGGTCCATAGTTATTGACTAGGGTAAATTCGTATTCTTTTGCTTGTAGCGCACCGAGCTTATCGCCACCAACCAATAAATAGCGCAAGCTTTGCGGGTTAAACAAAGGCTCGGTGAGCAGCGCTTGGGCAATTGGCGTTGCAATAAAACTATGTGTGACTTGATGTGTGTTGAAGCAGGTAGTTAATTCGGCCGGTGACTGTAGCACCGCTTTTGTTACACACACTAGACTCGCTCCGGCACATAAATAAGGCCAAACCTCCCACGTTGCCGCGTCAAAGGCGGGGTTGGCGGTTTGACTTGCAACACTATGAGTATCCACCGCAAAGGCTCGCTGGTGCCAAGCACATAAATTCGCCAATCCTTGGTGAGCTATCATTACGCCTTTGGGGTTACCTGTCGTGCCAGAGGTATAAATCACATAAGCCAACTGCTCCACGTTAACTTCTGGAAACTGCTGAGGTATTGATATTGCAGCAAGACGCGCTCGCACGTCGGCGTCATCAACACAAATGACATGTGGGGAGCGGTAGTCAGCGTCAATGTGGTTATCATCTAACTCTGCTGACTCAAAGCGAGCGGCAAACTCACACTTTGTTAAAACCAGCGCGGCACCGCTGTCTTTGGCAATGTAATTCACTCGCGCTTGAGGGTAATGAGGGTCCACAGGTACATAACATCCACCCGCTTTTAACACAGCCAACATCGCCACAATGAGATCTGCGCTACCCGTCATCGCAACAAGTACAGGCTGCTCTGATTGCAGCCCTTCGCTTAATAACAGCGCCGCCAATGCCTTGGTTCTTTCATTAAGCTCACCATAACTCAAGGTTTGCTTTGAGTTTGTGTCAATTACTGCGAGCCGCTCAGCTTGTGCAGGCTCTGCCATATTTCGCTCAATTTGCTCAAGCACTGACTGCTCTAAGTGTTCCGGCGCTGACTTGCCTGAAATCGCATAATCCGCTAGCGGCTGCTCCTTGCAAAGTTTTATACCCGCAAGAGCGCAATCAGGTTGCGCGAGTAACTGCGCAATTACAAGGTTAAAACACTCTGCAATGCTAGCCACCATTTCTTTTTCAAATAGCCCACTGTTGTATAGCCAGTGCAATCGCAACCCTTGCCCACTTAATGTGGCACTGAGCTCTAGATCAAACTTGGCACGCGCGTTTTCTGACGTTAAAACTTCCGTGCTGAGCCCCACAAACTCTGGTGTGTGCTGTGGCTCGGGATTAAATGCAAAACTCAACTGGAAAACACTCTGGTGACTCAGCTCTCGGCTAACACCAAGATGATCAATGAGCTGCTCAAAGGGCAAAGATTGATGTTGATGTACTTGTTCAATCTGCTCTTTTTGTATATCGAGTAGTTGGCTGAAACTCTGCTGCCAATCGAGCTTCACGCGAATCGGTAAGGCATTAACAAAAAAGCCAATCAACTGCTCCACTTGTGGGTGATGCCGCCCTGAAAATGGCGCACCAATCACAATATCATCCACTTTGCTAAACTTGGCGAGCATCACCGCATACGCGCTATGCAACCAAATAAATGGGGTTATTGCCAAGCGCTGGCAATGCTGTTGTAGCTGTTGCCATGTCTCTGCGCTTAGCTGCTGATCAAATGCTTGCGCGCTATTGTTCATGGCCTGCACACGCGGCGTATCGAGCGGTAATTGATGCAGTGGTGGCGCACCATCAAGGTGCGCTGACCAAAATTTCATGTCTGCACTTTGCTGCGCGCCTTGGCACTGTGCTCGATGCCAATGAGCATAATCCGCGTATTGCACCTCAGGTGGCGCAATCAAGTTACGGGCAAGTTCACAGCCTTGGGCGTAATGGGCATAAAATTGCGTAAGCTCTCGCATTAATACTTCAATGGAGCCAGCATCACTAGCAATGTGGTGCATGTTGACAATAAGACGATGGTAGCCTGATGAAAAGCGAACTAGTGTTACACGGATCATTAGATCTTTACTAAAGTCAAAACCCTGCGCTTGGTCGTCTCGTACTGCGCGCTGCCAAAGCAAGTTTTGCCACAGCGGTGATTGCGTGGAGACGTCAATAAGCGTAACAAACTGCTCAGGCAAAGCCACAAGATACTGTTTAGGCTGACCGTTGGTGTTGGTAATAGTCGAGTGCAATACCTGATGCCGTGACAGCACCTTTTGCCAACTTTGCTCGAATGCGCTCAGATCAAGCTTTCCTGAAAACGCCAATAACGCTTGAATTTGATATTGCTGGCTGCCCTGCTGCATTTGATCTAATGTCCACAAACGCTGCTGAGCAAAGGACAGCACCACACCATTGGTTTTATCTACCACAACAATTGTACTTAGCTGCGTGTCTTGCTTTTCAAGTGCTGTCGCTAAACCTTGCACCGTAGGGTGCGTAAAAATCGTTTGCAGCGGTAACTCAATTTGCAGCGTTTTGCGAATATGATTTGCCAGTTTTGCAGCAAGTAGTGAGTGCCCGCCGAGTCTAAAAAAGTCGTCATAGCGACCAACTGATTCGCACTGCAAGATCTCAGAAAAATAGCTTGCAAGTTGGGTTTCAAGCTCGCCAATCGGTGCTTCATAAGTGTTTTCGTTAAAGCTTGTATCAAGTTGCTGCAGTAGTGCTTTTTTATCGACTTTGCCATTGCTGGTCAGTGGCATAGCTGCCACCGCTTGCACTTTGGCAGGCAACATATGGTCGGGTAAATTTTGTTTTAAAAACTGCTGCATAACTAACGTGATGTCATCGAACTCGACCTGTTTGTGTAACACCACAAAGGCGCAAATCCAGACATTTTCTGGGTCTTGCCGATTTAACAGCACAGTGACCTCAGCCACTTCGGGATGGTGGCGCAACTGGTTTTCAATTTCGCCTAATTCAATACGATAACCCCGAACTTTTACTTGGTCGTCAATTCGGCCAACGTAGCTCAGCTCACCACTAACCATTAAGCGCACGAGATCGCCCGAACGATATAGCCGCTGATCGGGTGCTGCACTAAATGGGTTTTGAATAAAGCGTGTCGCGTTTAACTCGTCACGTTGCCAATACCCCCGACAAACCCCCTCGCCACCTACGTACAACTCGCCCACGGCACCTTGCGGCAAGAGCCTTTGCTTGTCATCAAGTACATAGCAGCTGGTGGTCGGAATAGCATGACCTATATTACTGGTGCCAAGCGTCAGATCCGCAGGCTCCAGCGCTTTAAACGTAACATGTACCGTGGTTTCGGTAATGCCATACATATTGATTAACTGGCAATTTGATAACTGCTGTGCCCAAGGTTGTAGCTTACTCGGCTGTAGCGCTTCACCACCAAAAATTACGTACCGCACTACACATTCACTCGCCAAGTGACTGTCGTTGAGTAGCGTGGCTTGTAGCGCGTAAAACGCACTTGGTGTTTGATTTAAGACCGTAACCTGGGCATCAACCAATAGCTGAGCAAAAGCTTGGGTGTCTTGCGCAGTCACTTTATCCACAACCACAAGGCGACCACCAAAGAGTAACGCGCCATACATTTCCCACACAGAGAAATCAAAGCAGAAGGAATGAAATAAGGTCCAAATGTCTTGCTCATTAAAATCGAATAAGTTGGGCTCAACATGGAGTAACCGCACCACATGACGGTGCTCAATTTGTACGCCTTTTGGTCGCCCTGTGGTGCCAGAGGTATAGATCATATAAGCCAAATCTTGCGGCTCAATCTGAATAACATCAAGCTGCTTGAGGGCTTCGCGGCTGACCTGATGCTCTGCCTGTGACACATTAATTAGCTGGTATGAAAGCTGACTAAACTGTGCCTGCGTGGCGTTATCACAAAGCAGCCATGGGCTTTGCACGTCTTCCAAAATATATTCAATGCGTTCTTGCGGGTAGTCGGGATCTACTGGCACGTAGGCGGCACCCACTCTAAGCACTGCCAGCAAGGTCACTATCATCTCAATGCTACGTGATACACTCACCACCAACATGGTTCGTGGCGTGACCCCTTGTTGTAACAGCATTATCGCCAGCGCATCGACTCGAGTATTGAGCTCACGATAACTCAGCACAGTCGTGCTATCTTGCACAGCTGTGCGTGTGGCAAAGCGCTCGGCATAGCGCGTGAATAAGCTGGTGATAGTGTCTTGCTTAGGCCAAGTTGCCCCATGGCATTGCGCGCCCGTTATTAAAGCTTGTTGCTGTTTTTGGTTCAGTAACGCAAGTTCACCAACGGCGGTATGAGGCGCTGTAACACACGCTTGAAGTAGCGTATGAAAGCAATCCGCCCAATGTTTGATGGTCTCTTCTGTGTAAAGATGGCTATCAAACTTCCAATGTAAATAAAGGGCCTGCTTATCAACTATGGCATTGAGTTCTATGTCGCATTTTACAGGGATGCTGTCCGCCTGCTTTTTTTGCACTTCTTGAACTGATAACCCAGGAAGCGTAAAAGCGCGCTCATCACGGGTTTCCAGTGTAAATAATATTTGTACTAGCGGGTGGTGGCTTAAATCTCGTGGAGCGCCAACGGCTTCAACCACTTTATCAAAAGGAATATCGCGGTATTCAAACGCCGCTAAGTTGAGGTCTTTTTGTTGCTGCAACCATTGGCTAAATGGCATATCACTTTCAAGCTTTGCTTGCATCACTAAGGTATTAACGAACAAGCCAATTAACGGTGTTAATTCGGGGTGATGGCGACCAAGCTCTGGCGTGCCTACAACTACCTGCTGCGATTGCGTAAGCCTTGCGATAAACAACATAAAGGTATTGAGCAGCCACATAAAGGGGGTCAGTTGGAGCGACTTCGCCTGTGTCGAAATCGCCGCAAATAACGACGTATCAAGCGCTTGGCGATATACTTTCCCTGTTAACGACTGCACCGCAGGACGGACAAAATCGCAAGGCAATGACTGCAACGGCGCTAATTCGCTAAATTGCTGTTTTAGTTGCGCCAATGGTGCCTCGATGCGATCTGGCGTTAGCTGTGCTCGCTGCCACTGGCTAAAATCACTATATTGCACCTGCATAGTTGCAAGCGGCGTATAAGATGTGCCTATGTGTTTGCAATAGCCAGCTTCGATTTCTTGTGCAAGTAACGCCATTGACGCCCCATCAGAGACGATATGGTGCATATTAAATGCAAGGTGATGTTCATCGCCATCACTCACCACCAGCACGCGAAGCAAACAATCATGAGCCAAGTCAAAAGGCTTGTTTTGATGTGCTGCGATGCGCGAAGCAATGTAGGCTTGCCTTGTTTCCTCAGCAGCTACACTGGCATCAAGCCACTCGAACGGCGCACTAATATCATCCGTTATTTGCAGCTGGGGTTGGCCATCTTGTTCATTTTTTACAAACCTAGCGCGCAGTATTTCGTGGCGCTGCACCACATCTTGCACAGCGCTGCGCATTGCGGGAATATTAAGCTCGCCGCGTAACAAAAACTCGGCGGGCATATAATACTGCTTGCTGCCTTGCAACTGCTCTATAAACCAAAGCCCCTCTTGTGCAAAGCTTAGCGGTAAGTCCTTCCCCGCATTTGGCTGCGTGATAATGTGCGGTGAAGATTTCGCCATATCACGGCTTTGCTGCTGAAAGTAAGCTATGATCTCTGATTTATATTCAACTACTTGCTGTTTTAACTGGGGAGGAAACCCAGCGGTTTGCTTAAATGCTAAGCCACCGTTTTTTTCATACAAGGTCACGCCAGCTGCTAATGCTTCTGCGATCAATGCCTCTATCTGTCTTTGCTGTTCATTCATCACAAAAACATCTCCTCAGACTGACCGTTTTCGTCTGCTGCTCTGGCTGCACGATGGATCTCACACCAAGTTGCAAGTGCACGAACACTTGGCCGCTCGAACAATACTTTTAAGGTAATGGGCACCTCAAGCGCTTGTTCAATTAAGGCAACCGCTTGGCTTGCTGATAAAGAGTGCCCCCCTAATTCAAAGAAGTTACTGTTAATATCTCGGACTTGAGTATTGAGCACTTGAGCAAAAACTTCTGCCAGTAGCGTTTGTAGCTCGGTCATAGGAGCTAAAGGTGCTGTAAGCGCTTGCGCCTGTTGCGATTGCACCAGCTGTGCAAGCGCTCCTGCGTCTACTTTGCCATTATTGGTAAGCGGCATAGCAGCCAGTGCATACAGCTTGTAAGGCAACATGTAACTTGGTAGGACCTCTGCTAACGAGGTTAAAACCTGAGTCTGTAGCGCTTGTTCAAGCTCACAGATGGCATCACTGTGCGATGACGTAGTTAGCACCACACAGGCCAGTAAGTTATCTTTACTTTCGTTAAGTAACACATGTGCTTGTTGCACTACATCTAGTTGCTCAAGCTGAGCTGCGATCTCATCAAGCTCAATGCGATAACCACGCAGCTTAACTTGATTGTCTCGACGACCAATAAACTGCAGCACGCAAGAGCAGCCCTGTTCATCTAGCAGCCAGCGCACTTGATCCCCCGTCTGATAATAACGCTGCGAGTTATTCATCAAAGACAATGATACAAATTTACTGGCGCTGAGTTCAGGCAATCCAAAATACGCCTGAGCCACATTATCGCCTGCGATGTATAGCTCACCGGGCATGCCCATAGGCACAGGCTGTTGATGCTGATCCAATACCACCAAATCAGTGCCTTGAATGGCGTTACCAATTGGCACAAAGCGCTGTGATTGCTGTGCAAGCGCAACCGCATCTTGGCCACTACAGCGATACACACAGCACCCAACCGTTGCTTCTGTTGGACCATATTCGTTGTAAAAATGAGCCTGTGGCACCAGTGCTCCAACTTGAGCCACCACGCTGCTAGATAGGGCTTCTCCCCCCACCACAATGTGGTGCGCTGCATTGCTTGGTTGTAATCGTGCCAGCACGCCTTGCAAATGGGCTGGTGTCAACTTAAACAACAGCGCTTCTTCGCGCGCTAAACATTCACTTAGCTCTGTGATTAACTGCCCGCCATCGCTTAACAATACAACGCCAAGACCATTAACCAGCGCGCCCCATAAGCTCGTTACTGTCGCATCAAATGCTAAAGGTGTGCTGACAACACTCTCATGTAAATCGCTTTTGACATAACTACGGCTCACGTGCTCAAGATAAAGGTGCAAGTTTCGATGGCTTATCATCACGCCTTTGGGTTGCCCTGTGGTGCCTGAGGTATAAATCATATAAGCTGGCGCATCAATATCACTTAATGGCGCAAGCGCCTCTACAGGCATGTTCTGCCAATCCTGCTCGGTGTCTATTAGCATCACATGGCAGCTGAGATCTGTGCTGTTTGGAAGTAGCGCTGAGGTGGTGATAAGGCAAGTCGCTTTACTGTCACGCAATATATAGTGCTGACGCTGACTCGGTGCATTGGGGTCAAGCGGCACATACACAGCCCCAACTTTTAAGATTGCCAACAGTGCCACAACTTGCTCACAACTTGGCGCTAAGCTTATTGCGACCTGCGACTTTGCTGTTACGCCTTGCTCAACCAAGTAACGCGCTAGCTTGTTACTTTGTAGCTCCAATTCGCCAAAACTTAACCGCTTGCCTGTCATATCTCGTACAGCATTATGGTTCGCGTGGTGCTGAGCAAAATGTTGTATTTTATCGCTGATAAACCAAGGAGATTGCGGCTGTGCTTGCGCGGTAAGCCCTAGCTCGCTGAGTGTTTTGCTATCAACTAATGGTAAGGTATTTACGCTTTGCTCAGGGCTTTTCAGCGCCGCGCCAATTAACGTCACAAAAGCATCACTCATCGCCTGTACGCTACTGTGCTTAAACAAGGCTTTGGCATAATTCCACTGCACTGCAATCTCACTGCCAAATTCTTGTGCATTGACTTCTAAGTCGAACTTCATTGCAGGCTTGAGATCAAGCTGTTGCTCGATTTTAAGATGAGGTAGCTCGAAGTCACTTTGTTCGTTATTTTGTAGTGCAAAGAGTATTTGTAACACGGGTGAATGCGCTAAGCTGCGCGGAGGATTAATGGCATCAACAAGTTGTTCAAAGGGTAAACTCTGATGGGCAAACGCCGCTAAAATCACCTGCTTTTGTTCACTTAGCCAATCGTTAAATGAAGGCGACCCCACTTTGCGAGTGCGAATAGCTAAAGTATTCACAAAGCAGCCCAGTAATCCCTCTAACTCTTTTACCTCACGTCCGGCAATGGGCGAGCCAATAACAATATCCTGCGTTTGACTAAGACGAAGCATCAACAGCGAAAAGGCACTTTGCAACCACATATACAAGGTTACTCCTTGTGCTTGGCAATGCGCTTTTATCGCCTCAACTTGCGACGTCGTAAGAGTATGACGAATACACTCACCATCAAGGGACTGAACTTGTGGTCGCTCAAAGTCCAGCGGTAATTCATGAACAACAGGACATTGCTGCAACTGAGTTTGCCAATAGGCAAGATCCGCCTGATAGCTATCTTGCTGTTTTTGCTGCCAGTAGGCAAAGTCTGCATACTGCACCGCTAGCGGCTTAGCGTATTGCTCTGGCAACGAATGCGCTGGCGTTTCACTAAAGTGCCGATAAAACGCCACAAATTCTTTCGCCAGCAGCGCCATTGACCAACCATCGCTGGCAATGTGGTGCATGTTAAACAAAAGTCCAAATTGGTTGTGACTAAACTGTACACAGATCACGCGCAGCATAGTGTCTTGGCATAAATCAAAATGCTTGCTGAGCGATTGTTGCTGCAATGTTTGCCAACGCTGCTGTTGCTCTGCGTTATTCAGCCCAGACAAATCGACTAATTCCACAGGACAGGCTACTTGATCACGAACTTGCTGCACAGCACCGTGATCACCACTTGCAGGAACGATGACCGTACGGAGTACTTCATGACGTGCAACAATCGCGCTTAACGCTTGTGTTAAAGCGTCAATATCTAAGGCACCTTCACACCAATAGCTCGCTGGCATATGGTATTGCACACTTTGCTCATGTAACTGGTCGATCAACCACAAACGCTGCTGAGCAAAAGACAAAGGTAACGCTTGGGCCCTTGATACCGGCTCAATGGTATTGCTGTGCGCAATCATCGAACTTGTCGTTATCGCTTCAGCAAATGCTGCAATACTCGGTGCATCAAAAAGTTGTGGTAAGGTGATATCTCGCCGCTGCTCACTGCGCACTCGGCTTATCACTTTAATGGCCAGCAGCGAATGCCCGCCTAAGTCAAAGAAGCTGTCGTTAATACTCTGTACTTGGCTCGGCAGAAGCTCGCGATATAACTCA
Source organism: Pseudoalteromonas sp. McH1-7 (assembly GCF_013366255.1). Lineage (NCBI taxonomy): Bacteria > Pseudomonadati > Pseudomonadota > Gammaproteobacteria > Alteromonadales > Pseudoalteromonadaceae > Pseudoalteromonas > Pseudoalteromonas sp. McH1-7. The sequence goes on from NZ_JABWPQ010000007.1 coordinate 50,913, forward strand.
AGTAAATAACGCTGTATGTCCGTGAGCTTAGATCCATCAATTACCTCGGTGACCTCATGGCTTTTCGCCTGTGCCTGATAGGCAAGCTGTAATGCTTGCTTGTCTACTTTTGCGTTTGCAGTCAGCGGAATATCAGCAACGATATCCAGTGCAGCGGGTAACATGTAACTGGGCAGCGACTGCGATAAAGCTTGGCGCAACTGCACAAGTGTGAGCTTAGCCTCGTCATGTAAGACCACATGAGCCACTAGGCTTTCTTGCGCTTCATCAACACTCACAGCGCAGCTTTTTACTTGTGTCAACGCGTCGATTTGATGAGCGATTGCCACAAGAGAAATACGGTAGCCGCGCAGTTTGACTTGCTCATCTAACCGCCCCAAATAACAAAGATAGTCTGCCTCACCGCGCGCATTCGCCTGCCACTTTGCCTTGTCGCCACTGCGATACCAACGCATGCTTGAAGTACCAGACGTAGGCACTGCTTGCTCAACAAAGCGTGTTTGCGTCACACTCGCGAGATTAATATAGCCTTCACACACCCCATCTCCCGCAAGCCAAAGCTCTCCAGGCATATTAGGTAAAGCCAGCTGACCAAACTCATCGACTACCGCAAGGGTCATATTATCGATAGCATGACCAATCGGCACTTCCTCATGACCCGCTAACAAGTGGCGCGACTCAAGGCTTACAGCATAGATACTACAGCCGACTGTTGCCTCAGTTGGGCCATATTCGTTTATCCACTGAGCATTAGGGAGCTTATCCATCAGCTTATCAACCAAAGCTGCGCTCAACCCTTCACCGCCAACCACAAATCGGTGAGCAATATTGCTATAAGTTTGTGCGTCACTTAATGCGAATACCGCGCGTAAGTGAGCTGGTGTTAACTTGAATAATTTAGCTTCCGTCGCGGCAAAAATCTGTTCATGTAATGCAGGCAACAATTCAGCGCCCGTGGGGAGCAGCTCAAGCTCTCCGCCTCGCATTAAAATAGGCACTAAGGCGGTCACCGTCGCATCAAACGCCAGCGGTGTACTAAGTACAGCTTTGGTTATACCGCCGGATTGTGGCAGGTAGCGCTGAGACGCAAAACGTAGATAATTATTGAGGTTGCCATGACTAATGGGCACCCCTTTTGGCTGCCCGGTTGAACCTGAGGTATAAATAACATAAGCAAGCTCGGCCTCGTTAAATGCTGCTGCGTCTTCATCTACCAGCAAACTGGTATCGTAAAACGCAAAATTCCCCTCGGCTTCAAACAAATCATCAAGCAACAAAAAGTCACTACCGGCTTCAATCAAGCGCTCGGCATCTTCACTTAGTGCCAGCGTCAATACGATGCCTGCATCATTCATGATGTAGGCTAAGGTATCGGTTGGCATGTCATGATGAATGGGCACATAGGTATGGCGCGCTTTTAATATTGCCAGCACCGCAGCCACCATGTAACTGGAAGACGGCAGTAAAATAGCAATGCGACTTTGCTCAGCAAATGCCATTTCTAATAAGCTATTAGCAAGTTGATTCGCGCATTTTTCTAAGGTGAGATAACTACAAGAGAACTCCCCCATGCGCACCGCAGTCTGTAGTGGAACCTGAAGAGCCGCCTGGCTAAACTGAGTCACCCATGGCTGTTGCTCTGTCACTTCTACTGCAACACTTTGCTGCTGTTTTAATAGCGCTAACTGCTGCTCAGCGGGCCACAATGACAATGCTGACAGCGGGACATTTGGCTCTGCAAGACATTGCGATAACACATAACAAAACTGCTGATGGAAACTAACCACACTCGCTTCTTGCCATAAATTGCGGTCATAAAGCCATTCAACGCTGAGTACATCCCCCTCATCTATCACAGCAACTTCCAAATCTAGTTTGGCACCGCGTACTTTACTTTGGCAAGGCGTCACTTCCAATTGTTCTAGCGTAAGGTTTTCATTTACCTGATTATTTACCCGAAACACGATTTGATGCAGCGGATGTTGAGTGCTTGAGCGTTCAATGTCTAGCTCATCCACTAACACATCGAAGGGAATATGTTGGTGTTGCAACGCGTCGTTTAGTAAGCCTTGAGTTTGCTGTAGCGCTTGGGTAAAGCAGGTGTCTTCACTCCACGTGCTCCTTAGCACTAAGGTATTGATAAAGTTACCAATCATACTTTCAAATGCTTTAAGGTGACGCCCTGATACCGGCGTCCCGACAACCACGTCGCGCTGTTGAGAAAAGCGGCTTAACCACAAGGAAAATAGCGTTTGCAGTAACACAAATAAGGTTTGCCCTGAGCGAGTTTGATACGCTCGAAGCGCACTGACCAGCGCTGCAGGTATGGGCTCAATCACTAACGCGCCGCGCGCAGAAGTTGTTGCTTCTCTGCGGTAATCAAGCGGTAGTTCATGCCCCTTGGGCAGACCTTGTAATTGCATACGCCAATAATCGAGCTCCTGTTGCCATAGCGAACTCTGCTCCAGCTGCTGTTGCCACATTACATAATCAACATAATGCACCTCTTGCAATGTTGGGGTGTCGCCACTGAGCGCGGCTTTGTATGCCTGTTCTAACGCTTCGCTCAAACAAGCAATAGACCAACCATCGGCTGCGGTATGATGTAAGGTGATCACAAGGGTAGCCTGCGTGGTTTGCTGCTGATAAAGACTGGCGCGTAGCATCAAATCACGGCTTAAATCGAAGCTGGTTGCGTAATCTTCTGCGATAGCCTGCTCTAACGCATGCGCTTGTTGCTCAGCGGATTTATCAGTCCAGTCGTGCTTAGCCAAGGCAAATCGAGCATCAAGATTAACGCTTTGATATGGCTCTCCTTGCGCATTTTGATGGTAATTAAACGCCAAGACCGGATGTTGCTTAATCACAGTCATAAAGGCTTGCTCTAAGGCCTCAGCATTCAGCTTGCCTTTTAATTGGAATATGCCCTGTAGATTATACTGGTTGCTGTGTCCTTGCAGTTGATCAACAAACCATAAGCGCCGCTGTGCAAATGACAAAGGATAATTGGGCTGTGATGGTGCAGGTTGTAGACTTGGTAATGAAGCTTGAGACTGAGAGTTAGCCAACATCTCACTTAGCTCAAATACGCTAGGATTGGCAAATACTTGCTTTAAGCTCACCTCCACTGAGAACTGAGCTCTTAGCTCATTGAGCAATTGCATTGCCAATAAAGAGTGACCACCGATGCTGAAAAAGCTATCGTGCAGCCCCACTTCTGGTGCGCCTGTTAAGGTTTGATAGAGCGCGATTAACTGTCGCTGCAACGCACTTGTTACTTCACTACTTTGGCTTTGAGAAGTTAATGCCAAAGACTGTAATTGTTGGCGGTCTATCTTGCCATTACTCAGGGTGGGTAAGTGCTGGCAAAGCTCTATCCAGCTTGGGATCATCGGCTCAGGCAAGCGACGCTTCAAGCCTTGGCGGATAGCCTCGCGCAGATTAGTTGCGGCGCACTGGCTGCCATCAATACTTACCACAAAAGCAACCAAGGCATCTTGTTTGCCGAGCTTGCGCACCACGACTGCAGCCTGCGATACCTCATCAAGCGCCACCAGTGCAGCTTCTATTTCATTAAGGTCAACGCGGTAACCGCGAATTTTCGCTTGTTTGTCAATTCTACCGAGAAATTCAAGCTCGCCGCTCGCATTCAGCCTAACGCTATCACCACTGCGATAAAAACGCGCGCATTGGACACTATGTTGCAAGCTACTTGTAAACTGAGCTGCGGTCTCTAAAGGCGCATTTATATACCCTTTGGCGAGGCTCGGCCCGCCAATATAGAGCTCACCGGGCATACCTGCGGGTGTTAGCTTCCCCTGTTTGTTGAGTACGCAGGTAGCAACATGTGTCAAAGGCGTACCGATTGGGTAACTGTGGCCGGTTAGCTTGCTGTCAGTCACTTCATGACAAATCACCCCAACACAAGCCTCCGTCGGACCATAATGGTTGAAAATACGCGCCGCGGGCGTCAGCGCGCGAATGCTATCAACAAGCTGCTCACCTAACACTTCTCCACCTAACACCCACTGTGAAATAGCGGGCTTTTGCTCCGTAAACTGAGGCAACAGCACGGTGGCAAAAGAAGGGGTTAATTTTATTAAGTTAACTTGCTCAGCCACTAACTTGGCTGCGATTTGGGCAGGCTCTGGCGCTTGGCTTGCAAGAGTCAACACCACAGTGCCGCCATGAGTAAGCACCGGATACACAGCCGTTAAGCATAAGTCAGTGGCAAGTCCTGTGACCACGCCCGCTCGCGTATCTTGGTTGTAACTCAATCTCGCCGCAATACTGCTGCAATAGTGGCTCAGCGCGCCATGGCTGATCTCAACCCCTTTGGGCACACCAGTAGAGCCAGAAGTAAACAGCACATACGCGCTATCATCAAAACTTGGTGAATAAGTTTGCTGCGGCGCTCCTTTGTTTTGGTTCAGCTCACTATATTTAATAACCTGGATGTCAGCTTCATGTAGCGCTTGGCAAAGAGGCGTTTCGACACTTACCACCACCGTATTACACTCAGCTTGCCCTAGCATTTGTAGCGCTCTTGCAGTGGGCATATTGCCATCAATAGGTAGATACGCGCGGCCACTTTGCATTACGCCAAGCATAGTGACAATGTCACTCATATCACCCGTAGTTATTAGCGCAATGATTGACGCTGGAGCATCTAAGTTGTTGGCAATTTGTAGGCTTTGATCTTGTAGCTGCTGATACGTCAGGGTGCGTGATGCTTCGCCATTGGTATTTGGCATAACCACTGCAATCGCCTCACCTTGAATTTGCGCTATATCTCTGATTGCTTGAGGCACAAGCGCCGGCTGGCTGATGTTGTGATTGATATCCGCCGCCTTTGCCGATACGCTCGTTGATTTGAGCACCAAGTCATCAATCGGCAGCGTTTCTTTAGCACAGTAGCACTGGACGAGTGCCAAATAATCATCGGCAAATTGCTGGATAAGCGCATGGTCATAAAGGCCTGTTGCATAAACAAAGTCACACACAAAGGCATCATCTGTATCATCAACAGATAGGGTTAAGTCAAATTTCGCAGTGCCATTATCAAGAGCAATTAACTCGGCTTCTAATTGGCTGTTTACCGACACCTTATTACTGGCCACACCATTGTAGTTAAACAATATTTGGAACAAGGCGGAATGCGCTGCGGATTTGGGTAGCTCTAGCGCTTCAATGATGTCTTCCACGGCAACGTTTTGATTACTAAGCCCTTGCAATACTTGACCTTGTAGTGCCTTAATCGCCTCACTTATGGAGTGTTCACCGTTTATCTGCATTCGCAATGGCAAGGTATTAATAAAGCAGCCAAGCATAGTTTCAAACTCGCTTTGCTGACGATTTGCAACCGGCACCCCTAAGGTAATATCGGTTTGCTCACTGTAGCGATAAAGCAAGATGTAAAACACGCCCAGCAAGGCGCTAAAATGTGTTACGCCATCGCTGTGGCAAGCTTTATCTAATCGTTGTATTTGTTCTGCGTTAAACGAACAACGAACTGTGCCACCTTGGTACTGCTTCTCTTTTTTCCTGGGATAGCTGGTGGGTAATTCAAACGGTGTAAATGCCTCTAACTGCTCAGTCCAATAAGCCAATTGTTGTTGATAGTCTGGGGATTGTCTTAATTGCTGCTCCCAGTGCACATAATCCCCATACTGTAATACTGGAGAGTCAAGAGGCTCCTCGGTTAGCTCACGTAGCAGCGCGTTAATAAACACAGTCACGCTCCAACCATCACTAATAATATGGTGCATATTTATTAGTAACCAGCGACAAGCGGTGTGAGAGTTGCGCACTAATGCCGTCACTTGTAGTAACGACTCGCTGGCAAGATCAAACTGATAGCGCACCGCCTGTTTAATCGACTCAGGCAGCTGATTGGGCAGCGCGTCCTCATTAACGCTCATCACCGTAATTTTCATCGCCTCTGCAGGTTCAATTTGCTGAACCACCCTCCCTTCAACCGTGGTAAATCTTGCTCTTAAAATATCGTGCTTAGCTACCAAGCGGTTCAAGGCTTGTTCAATGTCCGTGACTAAAAATGGCTGCGATAATTTAACGAGCCCAGCCATATTGTATGCCTCGGTGCCTCCTTCATACTTATCAATAAACCACATTCTTTGCTGCGCAGCAGATAGCGCAGTAGATTGCTTTTGTTGCCCCTGAAGGTAGGTGATAAGCGCAGTTTTGTGCGCCTTTATCTTCTCCATAATAGCCTCAGGCACCTGCCCAAGCGGTGTTCTAAGTTTTAATTTATCCTGCTGTAAATAAACATAAATCTGTTGACGGTCAAGCTCATCTAACCACTGTTTTATTGCAAAGTTATCCATCATTACAAGTCCATCTCCGTCATGGATTTATCACGTAGTGCAGCGCTCAAATCACGATCGCTCACAATATCACTGACTTTTTCTACATTTGGAGTTTGCGCTTCCAATACCATGGCATCATGGGCTTGTTTCAGCGCTTCTATACACTCGGCAAGCTCTGCAATACAGGCATGTTCAAAGATGTCGCCAATGGTCAATTTAATATTGAAAGCTTGGTTGAGCCTCGATACCAACTGCATGCCAATCACTGAATTGCCACCGCTATCCACAAAACGTGCTGTGACGCCCAACTGCTCAACTGGGAGTAGCGAGATATAGTGCTGATGCAGCTGTTTTTCTATTTCAGTGCGGGGAGCCAAGGTGCATATTTCTGAGGCTTCTTCTGTCACAGGCTTTGGCAGTGCTTTGCGGTCGCGCTTACCATTTGGCGTCATCGGCCACTGACTTAACCAGACAAAATGCTCAGGCACCATGTAACTTGGTAACCACTCACCAAGCGCTTGGCGCAACCGAGGTGAAGACCACTCGGTAGATAACTCACCATCATCAAAGATATACCCACATAGACAAGAGCCTGTTGCTAGTGTTTGCACACAAACATCGACTTCACCGCTATTGAGTATCCGCCCCAAGTGATGGCTAATATCACCAAGCTCTATGCGGTGACCATGAAGCTTAATTTGGTTATCTAAGCGCCCTTTTACTTCAAAACGACCATCAGCCAAACGCCTCGCTTTGTCTCCCGTTTTGTATAAACGGCGGCTAATAGAAGCTGTAAATTGATGATTGATAAAGCGCTGCTGGGTCAGATCCGCTTGATGTAAATAGCCCATAGCAACGCCACTACCACCAATGTATAACTCGCCCCATACGCCATCGGGTAAAGGTAGCCCTTCACCATGACCCTCGGTTGGGAGCACAAATAAGCTGGTATTTTGTATCGCTTTATCAATGGTTACCTCTGCGGCATTATCGATATGTGCCACCGCCGACCAAATAGTGGTTTCGGTTGGCCCGTATAAGTTATAAAGCGCTTTACTGTTGCTGAGTAGCTGCTCGGCTAATGCCTGAGGTAAAGGCTCACCACCACTCCACACTTTGATGCCAGAGGTACATGCTGGCGCCGCATTTAGCAGTAATTGCCATAACGTTGGCGTTGCCTGCATTACAGTTACTTGTTGCTGCTCGATAAGCGCGCCAAGCACAGCAGGATCGCTAATACTTTCATCACTTGCCAGCACCACAGACGCACCAACCAGTAATGGCCCAAACAATTCTAGCAAGGCAATATCAAATGCCACCGTGGTGATAGCCAATAAGCGGTCATCTGCCACCAGCCCCGGCTCACGACACATAGATGCAAGCAAATTAGCAAATGCCCCGTGATTGACCTCAACGCCTTTGGGTAACCCCGTAGAGCCAGAGGTATAAATCACATACGCTCGCTGCTGAGCTTGAATTAGTAAGCTTGGGCTGCGAGTCGCACTTTTGGCAATTTCTTCCGCATCGCTATCCATGCAGACTCGCTTTAAACCACCATGGTTGAATAACGCAGACTCCGCACCGGTGGCATCACACAGCACAACTTTCACTTTGGCATCATGCAAAATATGCGCGATGCGCTCGTCAGGAAAGGTAAGGTCAAGTGGTAAAAATGCCGCCCCTACTTTCATCACCGCCATAAGTGCTATCAATAGCTCCGCCCTGCGTGGTAATGCTACTGCCACGATACTATTAGGCGTTACCTGTTGCTTCATCAAGTAGTGAGCGAGCTGATTAACACGCGCATCTAGCGCTTCATAACTGAGACTCACATCATCCGTTACCAATGCTGTACGCTTGCTGCAACGCGACACATTGTGCTGCCACGTTTCAATGAAACTCGTCGCGACTTTGACCGATTTTTCTTGTTGCAGTGGCAACTCAACCAATCGATACACATCATCGCTACTTTGCATCAGCTCATTTTGAGCCCCTATCGGTGTACTACTCTGAACTTGCGACAGCAAATGGACAAACTTAGCCACATACTGAGTCATTAATTCAGTATCAAATTGCGCAGTGTGATATTCCACTAACAGTGACCACTGCCCCGCAATACAGGTCATATTTGTCGTCAGTTCAAATTGGCCAAATTTAGCGACACTTGGTTGCACCTCAACTTGCAGCCCGTTAAAGCTCGGCAAAGTGGTAACTTTATCTAGATTAAACAAGGTGCTAGGTAGAATAAGCTGGTCATCAGCAAGGCTTGCATATGGATGAGTTTGATGATCAAAGGCATCAAGTAAAATATTTTGCACCCGCTGTACTAGCTCACCGATAGTGCTAAGGCCTGCTATATCAACCACAATGGGTAAGATATTGGTGCAATAGCCCAGTAACGCTTGGTCGAGCAACTCAGGCTCAAACTGTGATGCCAGTCGCTGCCTATCTGATACCGGCACACCGACACTTATTACCGTCTGGCCGCTTAACTTGTGTAGCCACAAGCAATAAAGTGCAAGCATGGTTGCAAATTGCCCACAGCGTAAAGACTGGGCAAGGATCTCAGTGTTGCGGATTGCATTCGATGAAATGGGTAATGTAAGTTGATTAACTTGGAATGAAGCCGTACTCACCGCCATTGATTTTGGCAGCTCAAGCGGAGTTGAACTGGCTAAGCAGTGGTGCCAAAAAGCTTGGTTTTTGGCAGCTTCCGGTGAATGTGAATATGCCTGCAAGCTATCAACGTAGTGGCTAAAGGAAACCGCTCGGCTTGCCGCCTCATTTTGCTTTACATCTTGATTGTAGCGCTCAGCAATCGCTGCTAACGCCATTTGTAGTGACAGCCCATCGCAGATCACATGATGGGCCACCACACTTAAATAGTGCTGCGCTTTGCCATCACTCAACAATGCCACTCTACTAAGTGGGTCTTTTGCAAAGTCAAACGGTTGATAACGCAGTGCAGATAACCGCGCCTGCAATGCTGCTTGGTCGTCTTCGCTCCATGATTCAACATGCAGCTCGGCTTTTTCCACTCGACAATATTGCATTAAGCGCTCACTATCAACACCAAAACGCAAGATTGTGAAGTCGCGGCAGAGCGCAGTAACGGCTTGCTGCAACCGCGCTAAGTCGAGCTTACCGGAGAGCTTTACCGTCGCTTGTAATTGATATGCGCTCGCTCCATCGCTTGAGGTCAATGCCAGCGCTAATAGCTGTTGCTGGCTATGGCTAAGTGGAAATGCAGCGGCGTCATCACTTTGGCTCGCTTCACCAAAATAACCCGCACGTTTTAAGCTAAGTACACTGGCTTCAACTGCGTTTATCACCGCAGCAATGTCTTCATCTGTATGGGCAGCGCTGAAAAAGCAGTTACGCCCTTCCCAGATAAACACACCGCGCTCTAGCATTTCATAAAAGAACACATCAAGATTTTGCGAAAAGCGAAAACGGAATAATGAGGCAAACGCTTCTATTCGAATGGGTACATCATGGGTTTCAAAAAACGCATTGAGATGTGCTTTAAATGCCGCGGTTTTGTCGTTGATCCCTTGTTGTAACGCTGGACCTTGCGACTTAATCGCTTGCAACACCGCTTTGGCGCTTGCCATGGTCATTGGGTGTTTACAAAAAGTTCCGGCGAAGAAGGTGGTATCGGTCAAAGGGTAAGAATCATCTCCGTATTGCCAATTGCCGCCGTCAATGGCATCAAGATAGGTGGCTGCCCCCGCGACCACACCGATAGGCATACCTCCACCGACGATTTTGCCGTAGGTTGCCATGTCGGCCTTAATACCAAGCAAACCTTGAACGCCACCGGGATGTGCTCTAAAGCCTGTGATCATTTCATCAAAAATAAGGGCAATACCGTGTGCTTCAGTGAGCGTACGAAGTTTACGTAAAAACGCCCAAGGCTGATTTTCAGGATGACGGCTTTGTACCGGTTCAACAATCACCGCGGCAATATGTTGTGCCTCTCGGGTAATGATCTCAAGCGCTTCATTATCACCATAAGGTAAAACAAGATTATCGGCGATTGCGCCGTAGCGCACTCCAGCACACATTGCCTCTACGCCGTGCTCTGGCGATTCAGTTGCTAAAGTACCATCATAGTGACCATGGTACGCATCTGAGAACTGAACAATTTTATCGCGCTTGGTCACTGTTCTTGCTAGGCGTAGCGCTGTCATTACCGCCTCTGTACCAGAGTTACAAAACGATACCCGCTCAAGCCCAGTCAGCTCACAGATAAGTGCGGCGACCTCTGGCGCATCGGGACTTGCCAGTCCCAGCTGCATCCCTGCTTCAAGCTGCTGCGCCAGTGCAGCTTTGATAAAGTCAGGATTATGACCAAATAAGTTAGTACCAAAGTCCATAGTGATATCAATATAGCGATTGTCGTCGATATCCCAGATATATGCGCCCTCACAGCGCTTAGAAAACACCGGATAAAGTAGCTCTTTGCTCGACAGTCTAAAACCCGCCGACGCACGGCAATCCGCAAGGCGTGCGCGATATTCGCTCACTAGCGCTTTTGAACTGTGCGTTTTCGCAATGTAAGAGTCACTCAATGTAGCAAGGTGTTGACGTATGGCTGGGCTGCTATTGGCATGCTGCACTTGTTTTTGCTGTGCGCCTGGCAGCACAGATTGAGCGCTGCTTGGCTGGGGCTTTGATACCACAGTTGCTGTTGTGGTGACTGCACTGTTTTCAATTTTTACGCCCTGAATATGGCGTAACTGCTGACCCACCACGACCTCTAACGCAGCTCTTGCTTCAGCGTTGGTCACTGTGCTTGCCGCCTGTAATTGCGCCTGACAAATGGCAACGAGTGTGTGGCTGTCAGCCTCTACAGCGCTACCTTTTGGCGTATCCGTCGTTACCGATACAGGTGATGGCGAACTGCCAGCTTGTTGAGGGTTTTGCGGCGCTTTGAGATAGTCACTATGGCGTTGAATATAGGCCACTAACTTATCGACATCGCTGAGCTCTTGATAAAATTGACGAACACTAAACTCTAAACCGAATTCCCGCTCATATACTCTAACGGCCTGCATGATCATCAACGAATCAACCCCCATTTCTAGCAACGGGAGGTTAGTTTGGATAGCATCAGCGGGCATCGACAAGAGTCCCGCTAAGGTACTGAGCACAAAGCTGCGAATTTGTGCATCACGGTCACTTGTATCCACCACAGTCAGAGCTTCGGGCTGTGATTGTTCAGTACCAAAAACCCAGTATGAGCTGCAATCAAATGGGTATTGCGGCAAACTCACTCTAGCGTTCGGACGATTGCCATACACCTGTAGCCATTTGAGCGCCCCGCCTAAATCGAGGTATGTGCCTAAACACTCGGCGAACCTCATGCAGTCATCGCCTTTGGGGTGCAATACATGGGCATAATTGAGCGCTTTGTTATTACTGTTTTCTTGTATTAAGCCACTCAAAATAGGTTTGGGACCAAGCTCAAAAGCTAAGCCATGCTCTAGTGACTCAAGCTCGGTTACACAGTCAGCAAAGCGAACCGGTGCCATAATTTGTTCAACCCAATACTCAGCTGTTGCAATGCGTGCGGTCTCTACTTGCCCCGTCATGGATGAAACAAAAGGCAATTTAGGCTGTTGAAAGCTAACCTGTTCAGCGACTTCCCTAAAGGCGTCTAGCATAGGGCTCATCAGTGGAGAATGGAAAGCGTTTGCCGTATGCAGAGATGTTACTTTAATTTGCTGTGCTGCAAGTACGTCACTGAGGGCTGAGATTGCTTCCTCAGCACCGGAGAATACCACCCCAGCCTCACCATGAAAGGCTGAAATAACCACTTGCCCCTGAATCTCGTTCAAGCAATTACGTGCGGCTACTTCATCACACCTTGCGGCGATCATACTGCCTTTTATCGGTAATTCATGCATTAGCTGACCACGCGCTGCAATCAACTCAACGCTGTCACGAAGCGAAAACACACCCGCAATACAAGCAGCCGCATACTCACCAACGCTATGACTGAGCAGCTGAGATGGCTTTACCCCAAAATGTATCAATAAGTTTGCCACACTGTATTCGACGGCAAACAAGCTCACTTGCGTCCAACGTGTTTGTGCCAGTAGTTCACTATGCTTTTCATCGAATAACACATCCAACAGGCGTGCACCAAAACGTTCCCCAACCAACCTGTCAATGTCATCTAAGTGCCTGCGAAACACTGCGAGGTGTTGATATAAAGAGTGAGCCATCAAGGGGTATTGCGAACCTTGTCCGGTGAACAAAAACGCGACTTCTGGTGGAGTGTTTGCCGAGGACTGTTCAGCAATAATGGGACTATTCAGTTGCGCAATAAGTGCCTCTCTACTCACACCACTAAACGTTTTATGCACACCTTTAAGCGGTACTTGCTCAGCACTTTGTGCGCAGAAGTCATCAAATGCTTGAGGAGTCAAACTCGACAATCGCTCACTATAGTGACCCACGAGTTGTTGCAATGCCGCTTTCGATTTAGCAGCCAGGGGCAATAGATAACACGAAGGCGGTGTTACTTCAGCTTGCGTATAGGGTTTAGACGCTGGCGCTTGTGCGCAGATCACATGGGCATTAGTACCACCAAAGCCAAAAGAGCTTAATCCAGCAGCTCTTATTTCCCCTTGTTGTACAGACCATGCCTGCGTGCTTTGCGGCACAATAAACGGGAGCTTTTGCCATGGAATGTGCGGATTTAACGCCTCACTATAACGCTGCGCAGGAATTTGCCCATGCTGTAAACACAGTAGCGTTTTGATAAGCCCAGCAATACCCGCACCGGACTCAAGGTGACCAATATTCGCTTTTACCGCACCGAGAATAACCGGATTATGACGACTATGGTGCTCTCCGTACGTGCGATTTAATGCTGTGATCTCGATAGGATCGCCAAGCTCCGTCCCCGTACCATGGGTTTCCACATAGTGGATATCTCCCGCCTGCATCTTGGCATTATCAAGGGCGGCATTGATCACCGCCTGTTGCGCGGCACTATTTGGCGCGGTAATACCATTGCTGCGACCGTCTTGATTAATTGCACTGCCTTTGAGTACACCAACAATCGGGTCGTTGTCTGCCATGGCTTGTTGTAGCGGCTTTAGCATCACCACCCCAACTCCTTCACTTCGCACATAGCCATCCGCTGCTTGTGAAAAGGTTTTGCAATGACCGTCTGCTGCTAACATCTGTGCGTTTTCACAGGCCTTGGTCACATCATCGCTCAGAATAAGATTAACGCCCGCCACCAATGCCGCGTTTGTTTCTCCATTTCTTAGTGCTTGAATTGCATGATGAAGCGCCACCAGCGATGACGAGCACGCAGTGTCAATCACCACACTTGGGCCGGTAAAATTAAAACTATAAGAAATGCGGTTTGCAGCAATGCTCAGTGCTGTGCCCGTGCCTAAATACGCGGTACTTTTTTGCTGTTGTTGCGACAATAAAAAGTAGTCATTTTGCGATATACCAACATAGACGCCAATATCGCTACCTGCGAGCGTGGCGGGTTGGTAACCGGCATGTTGTATGGCGTGATAAGCCGTTTGAAGCAGTAATCGATGTTGGGGGTCAATATGCTTGGCCTCAAGTGGCGAGATCCCGAATAATGCAGCGTCAAACTCATCAATACACTCTAGATAACCTCCGAGTCGATCAGCTTCAAGGTTAGGACAAAGCTGCTGGCGCTTCGGATCTGGCGTGGTGATCCCATCGCCTTGCTGACATAACAGCTGCCAAAATGCCTCAAGTCCATTCGCCAAAGGATAACGACAGGCCAAGCCAATCACGGCAATATCTGTATCCGCAATATGTGCAGTTCGGCGAGAGGCTTGCTTCTTATTCGCTTGCTGAGTGGTACCTTTCGACTCGTTAAGCTCAGTCTGCCCTAGAGCTTGAGCAAACGTACTAAACTGACTTAAATACTGGGCGAGTTCGCGAATTGAAGGATATTCGTAAAGTACCGTAGGCTCAAGGTCTAGCTGGTGTACTTCCATTAACTCCCCTGAGATCCGCACCGCTTTCATCGAATCTACACCTAATGCTAAGAATGGCGCGTCGATATCCAAACTACGCGCGGGCTTATCTATTTCTTGTGCGACTAACTCTTGTAATAACCGCTGAATTTGTTGTAGTGACGATGAGGACGATGGCGTCTCAGCTTGCTGTAACACAGCAGCTTCACGGGCGCGCGCAATTGCTTCAACGTTACCTGCTAAGTAACTACGCTTGTTCTCTTGGCGCTGAATTTTACCGCTCGATGTTTTGTGAATGCGACCGGGCTTTATCAATACAATGTCATAAGGCATAATGCCGTGGTGCTCAACGATCGCTGCGGTGATCTGCTGCAGTACCTGCTCAGCATTTAACTTCCTAAGCGCGGTACGTTTTACTTGTTGTACTATCACCAAACGTTCTTCATCGCCATTAGCGGCGACCGAAAACGCCGCGCCACCATTTTGTTCTAAGCTGTCACTTGCTTCTGTCACCGTCAGCTCTATATCTTGCGGGTAGTAGTTTTTACCACGGAAGATAAGTACGTCTTTGGCGCGTCCTGTCACGAACAATTCCCCACGCTGGATAAAGCCTAAATCACCAGTACGCAGATAATCCCGTTGGTCAGCACCTTTAATTCTGGCATGAAACGTAGCCTCGGTTGCCGCGGGGTTATTCCAATACCCTTTTGCTACACTTGGGCCAGTTACCCAAATCTCTCCGGTTTCACCATCATCGCGGGCTTCACAAGACTCTGGATTAACTATCGCAATGCGATGCTCGCCCCAACTCACACCAGAAGATACGGCGTAATAAGGCTGCTGATCATCAGCCTCACCTAGCGCATAAAACGCATCTATTGTACCTTCATCTGCGACTTGTTCGGCTTTACCCTGTTGTAACTTGGCCGCATCTATACGTAATATCCTTGGTTTTTCTAGAAGCCGCCCTCCGGTTGCAAATAAGGTGGTTTCTGCCATGCCGTAACAAGGTGCGATACTCGCTCTTTGTAAACCACATACTTTAAACTTTTGATAAAAGCGCTCTAACGTGCTGGCACGCACTGGTTCTGCGCCGTTTAATGCCGAACGCCAATGAGACAAATCTAAGTCTTTAAGATCTTCGTCTTTAACAGTGTCCACACACAGATCGTAGGCAAAGTTTGGCGCGCTTGACGTTAAAGCTTTGGTTTGGGAAAGCAGCTTTAACCAACGCAGTGGTTTTTGCAGGAAATAAGCCGGATTCATCAGCGCGGCTGTCGCACCGATGTAAATTGGGTGCATAATGCCAAAAATGAGCCCCATATCATGGAAATGAGGCAACCAACTTACGACCGACGAGTTGTTATCATGACCAAACGCTTCTTTCATTAGCGCCTGATTATCAAGAATATTATTGTGGGTTACCATCACGCCCTTGGGCGTGCCCGTCGAGCCTGAGGTATATTGCAAAAATGCCAGTTGCTCACCATGAATGTCTGCACGAGGCCACTGTTGGGTGGTCGATTTAAGAGCAATGTTATCAGTAGTAAATAGTGCTAATTTCGCTAGGCTAGGCTCTGCATCAAGCAATGGCTTGGCGATTTCATTGATTTTTTCACTGGTAAGCGCGCCTTTGGCACCTGCGTCTTCAATGATGGCACGCAGACGATCAACGTTTTGATTCTTCTTAGGAGGATAAACCGGTACCGCAATGATCCCAGCGTATAAACATCCAAAAAATGCTTCTATAAATTCAAATCCGGAGTTGTATAGTAATAATGCTCTGTCACCCGGCTCAAAATATTCACTCAATACCTCAGCAATGGATGCTGCGCGTGCATGCAATTCTTGGTAGGAAATGGTTTTACTTGGTAGTGCCTCATCGTAAAAATACTGATAGGCAATATCTTGAGATCGAGTACGCGCTAAACCCGCGAGTATAGTAACAATATTTGTATTCATGCCATCCCCATAACTTGGTTGGGATTCCTTTGGCAACAGCGCGAGCAATATCTATTTGGCTTGCGACAGTTAACCATCAGTAACGTTGTAAAAAACCAATCAATTACTTAACCACAACAAACACAGTACCTAACATAAGCAGGGAAGCGTTTGTGGGGTATATTTATAAAGGTTAACTAACCGCTAAAACCGCGAGCCAAGTTAATCAACAGCACCTTTTGCTATTTGCTTGCAGCACAACAACATCGCTGTAATTACTCACTGTCATTTTAACACACCAATATGGCAACTTTTTTACTACTAGTAGCAAGAAAGACTGACGACTTCAGAGAATCAAATAGAGTTTAAAAATGAGACCTTTCAACAGCAGGTAAAACAAACACAACGAGAAAACGACTGCGGTTTCACACCAACTACGAGTGATCAGTAAAAAAGGCTAGCACAAGAAACTGATAAATAAAGCAATATATTAACAAAAAAGTAAATTTATTCATTACACTAGATTACACTCAGTTAATTTTAAGATTTTTGTATGACATATTTAAAGGCTATTGCGCTTTGAGGTTTATTTTTGCAATAGAAAAGTCTATCAAACACTCAACTAGGATTACTCGGCGGTCAGTCGCACGTTATAGCTAAAGCGTATTAAGAGGAACTAACAGAAGGATTAACGAATGCCATCTAGTCGTAACACTTGTTCAAGTTGAAGGAGTAAATAAAAAGACCAGCACATATCTTTGTACTGGCCTTGGTTTATTTAGTCGTTGGGTTATACCAATTCTCTTAATTAAGTGGTCTATTTTGAGGCGAGAAAATCTTGTCGATAACACCGCTTCCGCGCCCTGCTCACGCCGAGGTACCTACGTCCTGTAGGCAAGGCAAAAATTCTGCTATTTAATTGTTCTAAATAAGAAATTTTTAACGCTGTTAGCCTCAGATTTACTCCTTCAAATTGAGCAACTATTAAGTCAAATTGGTATTACTATCTACTTTAGTGAGGGCGCGCTAGTAAATGGCTTCACTCCAATCGCTCGGTAGATTTCAGCAGGTTTAAAGGCTTGCTCGCCTTTGATCACCAAAGCTACCTTTTGCAATGCTGTAATGTCCTTGAGTGGATCGCCGTCCACCAACACTAAATCAGCTACTTTACCTTTGGCAATAGAGCCTGTTTGATGTGCAACCCCCATCAATTTAGCGCTCTCGATACTGGCCATATTCAGCACCTCCGCAGCTGGGATCCCCGCATCAACATAAAGCTCTAGTTCTCGGATCAGGGTAAAACCAGCTATGTTATCGGTACCAGGTACCATAGGCACACCGGCATCATAGAGTTTTTTCAGCATTTTCTGCATCGCTTCGCCTGACTCTTGATAACTGAGTTTAAACTGCTCATCAACATGCATCTCAGCCCCTTTCAAGCCGCGAGCAAATGCAATTGGCATATGCTCGGAGATAGCGGCAAATTCAGGATTGACTTTTTGATCTTCTGACATCAATAAACTTCTGAACGTCGATACCGTCGGATCAACAACCACCTTCTTATCACTGAGCAGCTTGATGAACGCATTCATCTCAGGGCTATCTAGTGATAAACCTGAAGCCTGCTCTCCCATTAGTGAAAAGCGTTTTTGTGTTCTGGTGTCGACCTCTTCACCCGCTAAAAAGTTAAGGAAAAGCATATTGATGTGCTGGATTTCATCATATCCATTTGCAATTGCTTGCTCAGCTGTCATAAAGGCGGGAACATGGCCGCTAAGCCTTAACCCTCGGCTATGTGCTCGCTCAGAAATAGGCTTCACCCAACTTGGATCTATTGAAGAGTACAGTTTGACTTGAACATAGCCATTGTCTGCGAAAAAGTCGATGGTATCCAGCGCCTCTTGCAACGACTTAACGCTCAACCCCGCTGAGTTTTCACTGTATTTATCCATAAAACCCGCACGATATACGCGAGATCCTAATACTTGATTAGTATTAAAGAGCGCTTCAATCTCCATAATGTTGTCGTGCTCATTACCCATATCTCTAACACTGGTCACGCCATTGGCAATATTAAGGATGCCGTTTTCTTTTGATAAATGACCGTGCATATCCCAAAGCCCTGGGATCAAAGTCTTTCCTTTGCCATCAATACTAGCCACCCCTTTTGGCTTCTTAATATGATTAGCGACTTCTACAATTTTGCCATCTTGGATCAATACATCTTGTTTTTTCAGCAGCTTTTTTTGTTCACTATCAAACACTGCAACATTTTCGATGAAAAGCTCAGGAACTTGGTGCGTCAGTTTCTTAGCAAGATTTTCAAGGTGCTGCTGTTCAGCTTGCTTTTGGATGGTCTCAAGCTGCTCAAACTGTGCTTTACTAAAACCATCACGTAATACATACATTGCTCCCCAAGTTTGTGCAAAATAATTACCATCATCGTCGTACCAAGCAAAGTTTGGTGTAAGACTAAGACCACTGGTCACTAATAAGTGCACAGTTTGCTCTCCAAGTTTGAGTGTTTTTAACTTCTCAATCAACATTTTACCTTGGGGGTATACATCTAATTCATATTGATTGTTTTTAAGCACATAACGCATTGTGGCGTTGTCTAGTGCTAGATGGAGATTAGATGGCACGTAAAAATCTAACGTTGCATCAGCTTTGATACCGGATTCATTGACACTTTTCCACTGCGCAATTCCACGGTTATAACTAAATGTCTCATCAATTTTTGAGCCAAATGCAGAACGCCCTTGAAGGCTGAGCTTGATAGGTAAGCCTTGCTCATTCAGTGTGAGGTTTTCATCGATTAAGATACGGCGGTTATTCCAACCAAATTCAATTTTTGCTTTGTAGTTTTGGTCATCGATTTTTTCTTGTGTAAGCGTTCCCGCCAATCCTTTTTCCGAGTAAACGTTATTCGTGATAGTTTCAGCCAGTGCTGCCCAGCTTTGTGCTGCAAGCGCACTTGCCACTAGCAGTGATAAGGTACGTTTTTTTATTATAGTTTTTGTCATTTTATTATTCCTGAATTTCCGTTTGCTATTATTCTGCTCTATTTTGGGGTAGAGTTCTGACCCTCATGTTACCCCCACACTCGCTAAAATCAAAGCATGAGAACTGTTACAATTCATGTGTAATTACAGAGAACTACGCATTTATTTGCTCTTACTTTAGCCACCTTTTATAGTCATGACGACTTTATCCTCCTCTCCTTGATAGGCTTCTTGAAAAATGATTTTAGTTTTGGTTTCGCGCCTAATTCTGAAGAGCCAGTTGCTATAATTATTACTGAAATGTGATACAGCCTTGAGTTAGTGAACTACACTATCTTTGATTGTTGACGATTCATCAATCAGCATAAAATAAGCTAGAGTGTAGCTCACCTGAAAGCCCCACAGACATAACACCTGTTTGGCTTGGCTACGGTAGAGGATTACGCGCATTGGACGTTTCATAACGAGACATATGAATAACAAAGCTATTGCCATTAACTTAAAACAAACTCTGACTTGGGGTACCGTACTCTGTGGCTTGCTGATCTCCTCTCTTATCATTGCTTATTCTTATGTAACCCAAAGAGATATGTTACTTAGTACATATCAAGCACAACTCACACAGAGCATGAGGCATTTAGGTAAACACCTATCCACTGAATTTGCCAAGGGCAATATCAGTCAGGTTAGCTTAACCCTTGAGGATTACTACTCAGATGATAAATATGCAGCCCTCTTTATAATTAAAAATGACTTGGTAATGAAACTGGATCCACAGTCAGAAGCTGGTTTTAACTTATTTACTCGCGTCATCAAGGAACATAATTTGGCTTCTGCGTTACACGCGCTTGACCTCTTTACGGTGTATATTCCCGAAAAGCAGTATTTTGTTACCGTTATTCCCGTATCCCCCACCCTCCCGGTTATTCATTCTGATGATTTGATCCGACTGGTTGCACTCTATGATGTCAGCCAGATCTACACTTCTCTAAAACAGCAATTTACCGCCAAAGCAGCTATACTCATTGCGTTTTTGGTGTTGTTAACCGCAGGTTTATTAAGCTTTACCCATTACTTTATTCATAGACCAATCAAAAGGCTGATTGATGTTGGACACGACCTTTCAACCAAATCACTCACCAGCCGTGTGCAGATAACTGGGCAAGGTGAGTTTGCAGTACTTGCTGAGCAACTGAATAAAACCGCGCAAACACTGGAGCAAAACTGGCAACAACAACTGCAAACCAACCAAGAACTGGCGCGTCGCCATGCACTGATGACAAGCGTCTTCCATGCCTTACCTGACTTGTTTTTTATTATCAATTCGGATAGCACTATTGTTGAGTGTCACACTGGTAAAAAAGATGATCTGTATCTTTCACCAGAACAGTTCATTCACAAAAAGATGGCTGATGTTTTACCTCATCATGCTGCTCGACAGTTTAACCAAGCAATAAATTCTGCAACTCAACAGCATCAGTTAACACAAATAGAATATCCATTGACTATTGACGGTCAGAACAAGCTATTTGAAGCGCGGCTTTCTCCAATCCCAAACAGCGAGCAGCTCGTTATTGTAGTTCGTGACATTACCGAAAAGAAAAAGCAAGAAGAAGTCATTTTACATCATGCCTTTTATGACTCACTCACAGATCTCCCAAATCGTTTTTTAGCCATGGAGCGATTAACGCAACAGCTGTCTACGGCACAGCGCAGTGAAGCACTGGCTGTTGTATTTTTTATAGACTTAGATGACTTTAAGCGGATCAATGACACCCTAGGTCATGAAATCGGAGATCAAGTTCTCGTCGCAGCAGGAGAAAGGTTTACCCTCTCAATACGGGAGCAGGATACTGTTGCCCGGCTGGGAGGTGATGAATTTATTATATTGATGAATGGTTTTGATCATGTCTCTGATATTACGTGTGTCGCCGATATGCTGGTTAAGTTGTTCCATGAACCCATTGAGCTCAATGATAGGGACTTTAATATTTCAATCAGTATTGGCGTTGCTGTCTATCCTCTTGATGCTGACACTCCAGCTGAATTGCTAAGTTGTGCAGACACCGCGATGTACAATGCAAAGAATAACGGTCGTAATGGCTATTGTTTTTACAACCAAGAGATGAGTCTGAAGCTATCACGACAAATTGCCATCGAAGAAGCACTAAGAATCGCACTAGCAGAGGATGAGCTCGAAGTTTTTTACCAGCCTCAATTTAACATTAATAATGGTGAATTATTCGGTGCAGAGGCGCTGTTACGTTGGCATAGTAAAACCCTCGGCTCGGTATCTCCTGCGGAATTTATCCCGATTGCCGAACAAAATGGGCTCATCATAGATATTGGTTTATTCGTACTGGCAACGACTATACAACAGGTTAATCAGTGGCAAAAGAGTTTACAGGCGAACCTAAAAGTGGCTATTAACCTCTCGCCTAGGCAGTTCAAAGACCCAAATTTAATTCAAAAAATAGCCCTCCTTGTTGATGATCGGTCTATAGCCAGTCACGATATTGAATTAGAAATAACCGAAGGAGTGCTTATTTCTGGACAGGCACAAGTAAAACAAGCATTGGATCAGCTTCATGAACTCGGGTTTAAACTTGCTCTTGATGATTTTGGCACCGGCTACTCTTCTCTTAATTACCTGCGTCATTATCCGTTTGATGTACTTAAAATAGATCAAAGCTTTATTGCTGATATGCTCGTCTCAACAGAGTCGCAGGCATTGGTCACTACTATTATTAACATGGCGCATAGCCTATCAATGAAAGTCGTTGCAGAGGGAGTTGAAACGTCAACACAACTAAAAATATTGCAACATTTGGCATGCGATTTTGGACAAGGTTACTTAGTTAGTAAACCATTAACGGCACAGCAATTTGAAGCTTTTTTTCGCACCCAAAATACCAACAAAAAAGTCATCGCACATTCTCGGTTATAATTTATCAGGGCAAAGACAAGACTAATAAAAATAATATGTTAGTATTGCAAGGCAGTGTAAGGATTTGAAATCATGAATATAGAGTTACTAGTTAGCAAAGCCAAGCAAGTATGTGATAACCGTGGTGCACGTTTTACCCCAATTAGAGAGAAAGTGTTTCGACTACTAGCCTCAAAGCAAGGTGGTGTAGGTGCTTATGATCTCCTTGAAGAGCTAAAGCTGACAGAGCCCGCAGCAAAGCCTGCAACCGTCTATCGCGCACTGGATTTCCTTTCTGAGTTGGGCTTTATCCATAAAATCGAAAGTACCAATGCGTTTATGCTTTGCCATCATTTCGACCATATGCACCCCGTGCAATTACTGATCTGTGACAGCTGTGGAAACGTTCAAGAGTTACACTCTAATACGATTTCTCATGAACTAAACAACCTAGCAGCTGAAACGGGGTTTATAGTCACCGAGCAGACCATAGAAGCTCATGGCCGTTGCGAAAATTGTAAAGATTAAGTGCAGTGGAGTAAAAAAACACTACACTTAATAAAAACAGCAACACAAATTTATTTAAAATGCGTAAGGGAAAATCCATATGAATGTAGAATTCATCAACCCCTTTTTATCATCTCTTATCAATGTATTAGCTACTATGGCACAAACTGAGCTAACCCCTGGTAAGCCAAAAGTCAAAAAAGATGAGGTAGCACAGGGTGATGTCTCGGGTGTAATTGGTATGGTTGGCCCACAAACAAAAGGCTCATTTTCCATCACATTTGAAGAAAACCTAGCATTGACTATTATGGAGCGGATGCTTGGTGAACGACCTGATTCAATAAACGAAGACGTCACTGATATGGTTGGCGAAATCACCAATATGGTTACTGGCGGTGCCAAAAATTTACTTGGCGAAAAGGGTTATGAGTTTGATATGGCAACCCCTATTGTTGTTTCTGGTGCAGGGCATACTATCACCCATAAGTGTGATGGCCCTAAACTCATTATGCCTTTTACCTCTGCTGACGGTAATGCCAATATTGAAGTCAGCTTCGATAAGCTCGCTCAGTGACGAAAAGATGTTTGTGTAGTCTATGAGTTGGATCCAAAAACAAATAACTCTAAAGCCTCGTAATCGAGGCTTCCATTTAATTGATGATGAAATCATCAGCCAGCTACCAGAATTACATCATTATGAGGTGGGGTTGCTGCATCTATTTATTCAGCATACCTCAGCCAGCCTGACGGTGAACGAAAATGCAGATCCTACAGTGCGTATGGACATGGAGAGCCACTTTAATCACTTTGTACCGCAGAAACAGAGTTATTATCGCCATGACTACGAAGGTGATGACGACATGCCGGCACATATTAAGTCGAGCACCTTAGGTTGCGAAATGACGCTCCCAATTTATCAAGGTTGTTTGCGGTTAGGTACTTGGCAGGGTATCTATTTAGGGGAACATCGCGACTACGGTGGTGCAAGACGCATCGTAGCCACATTACAGGGGCAAAGGAGTTAAAACCCAGTTTAACTCCTACTCTTCAATATCGCTTAGGTGATATATTCATAACTGACTCTGGGCGTGACATTACAGAGTAATTCATAAGCGATAGTATCCGCACATTGTGCAATTTCTTCCACCGGTAAGTGAGGCCCCCACATCTCGACTTCATCCCCGACAGCAATATCATCTAAGTTGTTACCGATATTCACACTGATCATATCCATAGATACAGAGCCGACAATACCGTAACGTTTATTTCTGATCACCACAGGTGTACCTTGCTTTGCATGACGAGGATAACCATCTCCGTAGCCCATTCCTATTACTGCAAGGTAGGTATCCTGCTCACTTTGCCAACGTCCACCGTAGCCTACTGCCTGATGGGCTTTAACGCGCTTAATCGCGATAACTTTGGTGGTCAATCGCATCACGGGTTGTAAACCATGTTGGTTACCAACGCAATCTAGCATCGGAGATACGCCATAAAGCATAAGTCCTGGACGGATCCAGTTCCCGTGAGAGCTGGGCCAACCAATTATACCAGCTGAGTTTGCCAAGCATAGTGGCGCGCTGTTACCAGACACTAACGTATCAAACAGCGTTTGCTGCTCTTGTGTTTTACTATCTTTTGTATCATCAGCACAGGCAAAATGCGTCATGAGATGGATTTGTTCGGCCACATTTTTAGAGCGTTTAAGACGAGAGTAAAAGTGTTCAAACTCTTCTGGCTCCACCCCTAAGCGGTGCATGCCAGTATCGATTTTTAGCCAGACCGTAAGCGGTGCATCTAGGTTTGCCTGCTCAATGGCTTCGAGCTGAGAAATGTCATGAACAATGGTTTGCAAGTTATTGGCTAGTAAAATAGGTAAATCTGAGGGATCAAAAAAACCCTCTAACAGCACAATTGGCTTTGTGATCCCACCCGTTCTCAGTGCTAACGCCTCGTCCACTCTAGCCACAGCAAAGGCATCTGCATCTTGGAGGTGCTGTGCTATTTTAACAAGTCCATGCCCATAAGCATTGGCTTTAAGTACAGCCATGACTTTACTGTTTGGTGCTAACTGTTGTGTTAACTTCAAGTTCTCTTTTAGCGCGGTTAAATTTATCTCAGCACTTGCTAATCGCATATTACTACTCAATTGAAGATTAATATTCGTCGTCTATTGCAGGGCCTGCATAGTTATCAAATCGAGAGTATTGACCTTGGAAAGTTAACCTAACCTTACCAATTGGACCGTTACGCTGCTTACCTATAATGATCTCCGCGGTTCCCTTGTCGGGACTATCGTCGTTGTAAACCTCATCGCGATAAATAAACATGATTAAGTCGGCATCCTGCTCGATGGAGCCAGATTCACGGAGGTCAGAGTTTACTGGGCGCTTGTCAGCACGCTGTTCTAGTGTACGGTTAAGCTGAGAGAGCGCAATAACTGGGCACTGGAGTTCTTTGGCAAGGGCTTTTAGTGAACGTGAGATCTCTGCAATTTCAAGTGTACGATTGTCAGATAAGCTAGGCACGCGCATAAGCTGGAGATAATCCACCATGATCATACTGATCCCACCATGATCGCGGGCAATACGTCTTGCTCTTGAGCGTACATCAGTGGGGGTAAGACCCGACGCATCATCAATATACATCTTGCCCTTTTCCATTAGCAGCCCCATGGTTGATGATAGACGAGCCCAATCATCATCATCTAATTGCCCTGTACGTACTTTGGTTTGGTTGATACGACCTAAAGAAGCAAGCATCCTCATCATGATTTGTTCTGAGGGCATCTCTAGCGAGTAGATCAGTACAGGTTTATCCTGCGTCATCGCAGCATGTTCAGCGAGGTTCATCGCAAATGTGGTTTTACCCATCGATGGACGCGCGGCAACGATAATAAGATCTGAAGGCTGCATACCCGCAGTCATCTTATCCAGATCACCATATCCAGTACTCACTCCTGTAACACCGTCTTGAGGAGACTGGTATAGCTCTTCAATTTTATCTACAGTTTTTTCTAAGATGTTATGAATGCTTTGTGGTCCCTCAGTGCTCTTGGTGCGCTGCTCAGCAATCTTGAACACCTTGCTTTCTGCTAAATCTAAGAGCTCGTGACTGTCGCGTCCTTCAGGGTTGAAACCAGCCTCTGCGATTTCATTGGCTACCCCTATCATTTCACGTACTACCGCACGTTCACGTACGATACTCGCATAGGCGTCGATATTTGCTGCACTGGGGGTATTTTTTGCAATTTCAGCAAGATAAGAAAAACCACCTATGGTTTCTAGCTGGTTGTTTTTCTCAAGGTTTTCAGAAATCGTGATTAAATCGATAGGTTGACCTAACTCTACCAACTTCTCCATAGCCTCAAAAATCAGTTTGTGGGTTCTGGTATAAAAGTCATGGGAAACCACCAATTCCGCAACACGGTCAAACGCTTCATTATCGAGCATCAAACCGCCCAACACGGACTGCTCGGCTTCAATTGAGTGCGGAGGAACTTTTAAGGTATCGACTTGTAGATCTGATTTAGCCATATCACAACATTGAAAAAGAGAAGGCCCTCTATTGTATCTGGTCTACTTACAAGTGCAAACCACAAAAGGCCAGAGTTTAGTTAAACTCTGGCCTTTTGTGGTGCTTGTATCCATCATGCGTGATTATTTTCGTTTTAATTCAATATTGCCACTGACAGTGTCGATTTCAACATCAGCATTACCACCGTTTAATACAAACTCAAGAGAGCGGGCTGGGCCATATTTGGCTTTTTTTGTCTCATCATCGCTTAATTCGTTGGTTATGCGTCCACCTGAATGAGCATTTATTTCAAATCGAGCTGACACATCACTCGGGAAATATAGTGCAATGTCTCCGCTCACACTCTCCATGTTAATTGCCGCATTATCTAAAAGCTTGTTGGTGTAGAGTTCAATCTCACCATTTACGGTCGATAAACGTAAATCTTTCAGCTCCGCCATTTTTAGCTCAACTTCACCATTTACGTTTTCTAGACGTAACTCCGTTGCTGTAGTTTGCGTTTTAATTTCACCGTTCACGGCGTTAAATCGTAGTTTCCCATTGGAGGCTACATCGTCAATATCACCATTTACTGTTTCAAACTGAATATTACCATTTAACTCTTGGCTATCTATGTCGCCATTTACAGTTTCTAGTGAGATCTTACCGCTGATCTTATTGACTTTGATATTACCGTTCACTGTTTTGATACTGGCTCCTGCGGTTAACTCCGCCGCTTCGACATCAACAATAACACCTTCAAAATCAAGCTCGCTGGTACTCGGCATATAAATCGTTAAATTCGAGCCACCACCTGTTCCCCAGCTATTGTAGCGTTTTGGCATTTCTACGATAAACTCTGTGATCTCACCCGAGGTCTCTAACTTATAGCCTTCGGCCTTATCATCAAGCTTGCCGCTCACCTTAAACAGGTTTTTATCCCATGTTTTAATGATGACATCACCACGTTGGTTCTCAATAATAACTTTGCCGTTAGCAGGGATGGACAGTTCTTTATCGATAGATTCTCCAGCCAATACCAATGTTGGCAGTGCTGCAAGGCCAAAAATTAATGCTTTCATTTTAGTTCTCCTAAATTTGTTGCCAACGAGGTTCATGAACCTTATTAATTAAATCGAGTTGCTGTTGATAAACCTGAGCAAGCATATTTAGTAGTGCAGCGTTTTCAGGGTCTTGCTTTAACGCAAGCTTTACTGCCTGCTCAGCTTGTTCAAGTTCTTGCAACTGAGTTTGCCAATCTGAGGTTAGGGCTGGTTGCGTCTCATACTGCACAAGCAAAGATTGTTTTTGCTGCTCAAAAAAAGCACTGATATTTGCCAATGAATCCTGTTTTGGTTGACTCATTATTACTTGCCAAGCAAGAAGACCCGCAAAAGTGCAAGCGGCAATACCAGAAAGCTTTTGCCAATTACTTTGTTTTGGCGACTGCACAGGCTGCGCTTGATTAATCGCGCGCTCAACACCTTGCCATAAATCGCGCTGCGGTGCTGGCTGCGACTGCTCATCATTCAGTGCGGTATGCATAAATTCATCAAATGATGGTTTAGTCATTGTTGTACCACTCCTGTAATAGATTTCTGGCTCTGTGATATTGCGATTTACTCGAACCTACAGCCATATTCAACATATTGGCAATTTCCTCGTGGCGATACCCTTCAACGGCATGTAATACAAAAACCAATCGCGCACGCTCAGGTAATCTCACAATCAGTTTGTCCAATCCGTTGAGCTCTCCAAGCTGCTCAGCACCTTGTTCATCAAGCCCCGATTGTTCAAAGCTCACCACCTTTTGAAACCAGTTTTTTTGCTTTCGAAGGTAGCTGATAGCAATATTACTCGCCACACTGTGGAGCCAGGTCGAAAATTGTGATTGCCCTTTAAATTGATCAATCTTTTGCCACACTTGCACAAAAACTTCCTGACAAGCATCTTCCGCGTGAGCAGGCTCAGCTAACAATCTCAGGCATAATGCATAAACTCGACGGTGGTGCTGTTCAAATAGCTCACGGAATGCACCTTGATCCCCCTGTTGACATCTAGCCACTAGCGCATCAGTTTGTTCTTGTGAAAATGCCGCTTTGGCATTAATTATCATGCGTTTGTTCCTTTGGGTTGATACTTCATCTTCGC
This sequence comes from Pseudoalteromonas sp. McH1-7, assembly GCF_013366255.1. Lineage (NCBI taxonomy): Bacteria > Pseudomonadati > Pseudomonadota > Gammaproteobacteria > Alteromonadales > Pseudoalteromonadaceae > Pseudoalteromonas > Pseudoalteromonas sp. McH1-7. The sequence goes on from NZ_JABWPQ010000007.1 coordinate 79,267, forward strand.
ATATCACATGAAACAAACAAAGCCACCAACGCCCAATTACTCATTTCAGCTTTTTCTTTAATACCAAATTGCTTAACTAAACTTTCTATTTTGAGCAAGTATCAAGACTAATTGGTATAAGTACAGGTTTAGACGCAAGCTAAATGAGAAATGGTTTAAAGAAAGATAAAAAAATGTGCAACAACTCAAATAATACCAATTTGCTTATGCGAATGAATGGTATCAATTTGATGCTTCTTGCTCTTCAACCTCATACGGTTTGTAGTGCCAGCCTTTGAAGATCAACTTCGGCTTTCCACCTGATGGTGGCTGCACACCAATTCCTGCATTTTTCAGTGCTTGGTCAAAGTGAATCCCAGTGCCGCCAGTACCAGTAATTGAAGCGCCTCGAACTGTCCCATAAAATTGTCCACTGCCATTTAGTAAGATAGTAGTCAAAGGCGAGTAAATTGCAGCGTACAAAGAAGAGGCCCCGCTAAACACAAATCCATTTGGCTCATCAAAAGAGGAGTAAACACTAAATACTGGTAATCCGCTCTCAGTCAACCCCTCTTGCTCTGCGACTACTTTTGCACTTGCACCAATTGACACTTTTCCCGTAGTAAAAACAGTGAGCGAGCTGCCTTTTTCGATCCAAATTTGGGTGTTCCCCGATAATGTCATGTCACCATCAACCAGCCAGATCACATCACCGCCAGAGACCTTTATTTGACCATCAGAACCAAGCTTTAAACTTTTAAATGGAAATGCTAGCTGAGTGCGTTCTGTTGCAGCTCCTAAGTTTTGATCGATGCCTTGAAATAAGTAAATTGCTTTTTCTTTGGCGACATAAACATGAGTGCCATTACGCTCATACACCGCCTGCTTTGGCTTAAAGTGTAAGATCTGTCGGGCGCCAACCTGTAAATCTGTATATTGATTATTAGGATCGATAATACTATTCATGTTGAACGGCAAAGCGAGCGGATCACATTCTTTATTGGGCTTAGCCGGATCATAATCTGGAGAATCTGGATCATAGACTTTTACCGGCTCAACCACTAAATCTTGCACCCTAAACCTAGGATCCGAGTAATGCACTCCATCTTGTAGCTGTAGCCCTGTATCTTTAAATTGACCACTACCGGCATACTGGATGTCAAAAGCATCCCCCTGCTGATTAAGTATCTCAGCGCCCCACTCCATTTGCGCATCTCCCATTGCGCGAACATAGCCAGTTATTTTTCCACCTCTATGTTTGAAAAAGCCACGGCTATAGACATTTCCCTCAACTCGAATACCACTGGATGAAGGCGAAATATCCACCCCAGTATTCGATCTTACATCGCCAAGGATCGGGGATGAACCTTTTAAATAGACTATCCCGGATGCTTGCACATCACCTTTAATTGGCGAATGTCCAGACAGCACTACATCAGCATCACCAACTACAGTATGCACATCGCCATCGTTGCTTTTGGTTTCTTCGTAAGTGCCTTTTGATGAATCATAGCTGTCTACTGCGCCACTACCTGATAGGTTAACACCTTTACAGCCTGTTACCGCATTTTGAAAAATAGATGCCTTTGGGGCTGGCTGTAGCTCAAAGCGTGCAACCAATCTATGATTGGCATGTTCACCATAGCGTTGACCTAAACTTTCAACGCTGAACTCATTACCACTTGTGGTTACCGATATATTAAAACGCGAGTCATTGATGGCACCATCACCTGTTGTACTAACGCCAGCAACCAATTGAGCAACACTCGTCGGGTTATTTATTAATGACTGCTCCAATCGCTGGCGGTATTCTCTTATCCCCTGCTCAGCTACTAATCGGGCATTAATATCTTTTTGGAAATTACCGCTTAATCTCTCTTGTACAACACCTTCCTTGAGAGAAGCAAATACGACAACACTCGCCATGCCACCAAGCAGCATCACCTTTACTAGTGTAAAACCTTGTTGTTGTTTCATTGTATTAGCTACCTAATCCAGCGTAAAAATTCATTTGTATGCCTGCACCATACTGCAAAGGAAAACGATTACCTTGGATTGTCACCGTGATCAGCTGGCCATTGATGGTAAATGCCAACCCTGTCACGCCTTTTAATAAATTCACATCTCCGCTGCCACGGTCACATACTAAATACTCACCTTGTAAAAAGTAACGCTCAGTATAATCAGTTGATGGAACGCTACCATCACAAGCAGGGACACCAGCTAACTGATCGATACGAATATCTGTCGCGGACACTGTAGGGATACTTTGTGTCTGTTTAATGCTGCGCATCATTACCCGATTGGTATAGCGAATGATTTCTTGTGAAGCAGCAAGTCCCTGGCTTGTTGTTACAGTCTCTTTAATTGACGTGTAAGACGCCGCTATTCCTGTAACTAATATCAGGCCAACCACCATAGCAATCATCAGCTCAAGCAAAGTATATCCTTTATGGCTCATCAGCTACCTCCTGGCGGTGGTGGGCATGTATTCGCAACATTTGGATAGCTAGCAGTTAAAGAAACTTGATTTTCTGCAGGATTGTCTACTCTGTTATCCTGCCAGCTCACCGTAATCTGCATTTTGTTACTATAAATCGCAGGCAGAATTAGCGTAAAACGATCATCAATTGGATGTAGTTGCTGGATCAAAGGGTTTGCCGCAGTCATATCACCATTATTGTGCTGTAACTCACACAGCAAAGGCCACATTCTTTCAATCGCGTTTTGCCCATGTATTAATGCCATAGTGTATTGAAAACTATTGGATGCAAACTGCAGTGACTTTAATTGTGTTGCAGCAAGGCCTAGCAGCATCAACCCCGCCACTAACATCGACACCACAACCTCAATAAGTGAAAACCCTTTATTTAGCTGCAATTTTGCTCTGCCTCACCTAACCAACTCTGACCGCTCACCAGTACGCACAACCGGTAGTCCTGCGTATTTGTCAGGTTATCTGTAATAAGTATATTATTTGTCGCTAATACTTCACCACTTTCGCGTACTATTTGGTCTGCCAATGCCACTTCTATTGAGCTGTGTTTAATCGTAAAACGGCCCACTTCTGTTAACTGACCATTTTCTGTCGTTTTAATTACCCAATCACCACTTTCAATAACCAAAGCAACTTGTTGTTCACGTCTGACGGCTTCGCTCCTAGCTAAACGAAAGATGGCCTGTAATTCATTGGCATGAGTAGTCACTCTATCTTGCTGAATTTGCTTAATAAAACTAGGTGCAGCTACTGAAGCCAAAATGGCTAAAATGGCCATAGAGATTAACAGCTCAAGCAAGGTAAAGCCGCGGCGACACTTACCAACAGTCATTATTATTTGCTCCTTGGTTTCCCTGATGGTTAATACTTAACACACCACATCTATCTGCTGCTTGTGCTTTACCTGCTATTGGTGTGGCAGTGAGCCGATAGCTTAAGTTTCGGTACTGACCAACAGCACCATTAGGTTTATCTAGTGGAATGTAAGCAAAGGAATACAGATCTGATTGTGGCAAATTAGGCATCAAGTCCGCATCAGGGTAGCCACCATTGCGACTATAAATGCGCTCTATCACAGCAGCAGTTTCTAGCAATTGTTGCTGTGCTTGAGAACGATTTGCATCTTGAACGTATTGCACATACGACGGATATGCAAAGCTTGCTGTAATCGTCACGATAGCCACTGCTATTAACAACTCAGTTAATGTAAAACCTTTATTCACAGGCATTTATATATTCCACCACCAATTTGATAGCGCTGTCATTAGACTTACTTTATGACAGACAAAAGACAAAGAAAAGGACAAGCCTATAATATGTAAACATAACATGAAGCAAAAGTTTCTAGAAAGGAAACCTATTACACCATATTACAACTGAACTACCTCGTTTTTCGAGGTATCCGTTAGCGAGAGGATCATCCATGTCATACCTGAAATTGGTATGAATAAGATTATTATTATGATTTTTTTTGAAGGGGCACTTAATATAGGTCAATTAAGTGATAAAAAGCCGTGTATAAAAACACACGGCTTTTTTGGGCTTAATTAAAAATTAAGCTTCAGCGATTACGATTACTTTGATCGTAGCTGTAACGTCAGAGTGTACTTGGATAGCTACGTCGAACTCGCCAGTCTCACGGATAGTACCAAGAGGTAGACGAACTTCTGACTTAGATACCTCAACACCTACTGCAGAGATAGCATCAGCAATATCGCGAGTACCGATAGAACCGAATAGCTTACCTTCGTCACCCGCTTTAGAAACTAGAGTTACTTCAGCTAGTGCTTCTAGTTTTTCAGCGCGTGCCTGTGCAGCAACTAGCTCTTCAGCGATTTTCGCTTCAAGCTCAGCGCGACGTGCTTCGAAAGTTTCAATGTTAGCTTTAGTTGCAGGAACTGCTTTACCCTTAGGGAATAAGAAGTTACGTGCGAAGCCAGATTTAACATTAACCTGATCACCTAGGCTACCTAGGTTTGCAATTTTGTCTAGTAGAATAACTTGCATGTCTCTACACCTTTTAAAAACTAGTAATCAGCTGCTTACTTGTGTAAGTCAGTGTATGGAAGAAGGGCTAGGTAGCGAGCACGCTTAATAGCAGTTGCTAGCTGACGCTGGTATTTAGCGCTAGTACCTGTGATACGGCTAGGTACGATTTTGCCACTTTCTGTTACGTAGTTTCTAAGAGTAGCCAGATCTTTGTAATCAATTTGTTGTACGCCTTCCGCTTTGAAACGGCAGAACTTACGACGTCTGAAATAACGTGCCATGAGTAATTTCCTCAATTAATTCTTTCAATATGTTGTGCGTGCAATACTAGCTGACTTAAGCCATTTCGGCTCTCGTGGCGATTTATAAAACCGCGAACTTGTAATGCTTGCCCAACGTATAAATGCTCAGTTTGGTTTCGGAACTGTTCTCCACTGGCAACCACTTGAATACGCACGTAGGCATTTCGAGTTAGGTCAGCCTCTAGCTGCATTGATTTGTGCTCAAGTACAAATATACAGTGCGGGATCCCAGCTGGGCTTTGACTAAATTTAGGTGTTTTACAAATCACGCCCGAGAGCAGATATTGATTGGTATACAGGTCAACCTGAGTACTCACCATTACCTCGAAAGGTTAGTCAAATCCGAAATCAACAACGATTAAGCAGAAGCTGCTTCTTTTTTCTCTTCTTTTGCAAGAGGAGATGCTTCAGTTACTGCATTTTTAGTACGCATAACTAGGTTACGAAGCACTGCATCGTTGTAGCGGAAAGAAGTTTCAAGCTCGTTGATTACTTCAGTTGGTGCTTCAACGTTCAATAGAACATAGTGTGCTTTGTGAAGCTTTTCGATTGGGTAAGCCAGTTGACGACGACCCCAGTCTTCTAGACGGTGGATAGTACCGCCAGCTTCAGTGATAGCACCAGTATAACGCTCGATCATACCAGGTACTTGCTCACTTTGATCTGGGTGAACCATGAATACGATTTCGTAATGACGCATGGATATTCCTTACGGTTAGTATAGCCTTGTCCCGTTTCGGCCAGTCGGGGTAAGGCAAGGAACGATAATAGTAGGGCCGAAAGAGCGCGTATTTTACGTGCCGAACTAAAATTAAGCAATCAGTTTATTGCAAAAATTTGGTGGAATATGGGTGTATTTTAAAAGCGAATAGGAAGTGTTTGATGAATATAGAAATTTAGAAGAGTTGGAGCGGCACACGAGGTTCGAACTCGTGACCTCGACCTTGGCAAGGTCGCGCTCTACCAGCTGAGCTAGTGCCGCATCACAATATTTAGCTCTGGATTTATTGGTAACTACGCAAGGTCGCGTTGATTACCTACTGCAGCTGAGCTAGTGCCGCATTACAATATTTAGCTCTGGATTTTTTGGTAACTACGCAAGGTCGCGTTGATTACCTACTGCAGCTAAGCTAGTGCCGCATCACAATATATTCTTTATTTTTACAGTCGAATATAAACTGAGAGGTTTGGAGCGGCACACGAGGTTCGAACTCGTGACCTCGACCTTGGCAAGGTCGCGCTCTACCAGCTGAGCTAGTGCCGCATCACAACTTTTAGCTCTGGATTTGTTGGTAACTCCGCAAGGTCGCGTTGATTACCTACTGCAGCTGAGCTAGTGCCGCATCACAATATACTCTTTAATTTTTACAGTCGAATACAAACTGAGAGGTTTGGAGCGGCACACGAGGTTCGAACTCGTGACCTCGACCTTGGCAAGGTCGCGCTCTACCAGCTGAGCTAGTGCCGCATCACATTATATTCTTTATTTTTTCAGTCGAATATAAACTGAGAAGTTTGGAGCGGCACACGAGGTTCGAACTCGTGACCTCGACCTTGGCAAGGTCGCGCTCTACCAGCTGAGCTAGTGCCGCATCACAATGTTTAGCTCTGGATTTGTTGATAACCACGCTAGGTCGCGTTGATTACCTACAGCAGCTGAGCTAGTGCCACGCTTGGGCTAAAAACCCCGCAGAGCTTGTCGTCTCAAGCGGGGCAGGATTCTACAAGATAAAATTTGCTTTGCAAGTATTTTTTTAAACTTTGAAGAATTTTTCTTGATACACCTTTAATTCCATAATGGAATCTTTGATGTCATCTAAGGCTAAATGGGAGCTTTTCTTTTTAATTTCACCTAATAACTCAGGTTTCCAACGTCTTGCTAGCTCTTTTATTGTACTTACATCTAGGTTGCGATAGTGGAAGTAAGCTTCTAGCTCTGGCATGTATTTGTTGAGGAATCGACGGTCTTGCCCAATCGAATTACCGCACATTGGTGAAGCACCTGGTGGTACCCACTCTTTCAAAAAGTCCAACGTCTGCTTGATTGCATCGGCTTCTGTGTATTTACTGGCTTTACAGCGATCGGTAAGACCTGAACGACCGTGTTGATTAGTACACCACTCATCCATTCCATCAAGGAGCTCATTACTTTGATGAATTGCCACTACAGGACCTTCAGCTAAAATATTGAGATCACCATCTGTTATCACCGTCGCGATTTCTAAGATTTTATCTGTTTTTGGTTCCAGCCCCGTCATCTCGAGATCGAGCCAGATCAAGTTTGATTCATGAAAAGACATACATTACCTTAGCGGTACTTTCCTTTAGATCCAATGCAATTAGATATATCATATTAGTTTAAACACTCGACCTAAAGCTTTTTTTACCATGCACGGCGTTTTATTGATTTATAGCCTAAATTTAAACGCTCTGCACGCTCAAGCTTAAACAGATTATAGACATGGCAAAGAAAAAGAAACTCAGTAAAGGCCAATCCCGACGGATTAGAGCTAATCATCAGAAGCGTATCGATAAAGCGAAAGGGACAGAAGTGTCTGATGTTTCATGGCAAAATGACAACCTAGGACCAACAGAAGCGGCAGTGGTGATCAGCCGCTTCGGGCAACATGCAGATATAGAAACCACAGAGCAAGAGATTTTGCGTTGTAATATACGCCGCACCGTGAGCAGCTTGGTTTGCGGTGACGAAGTTATTTTTCGTCGTGCCAAGGTCAGTGATGGCGACCTAGCCGGAGTCATTGAGGCTGTACATGAAAGACGTACACAACTTACTCGCCCCGACTTTTATGATGGTGTAAAAGTCGTCGCTGCCAATATCGACCAGATATTGATGGTATCAGCAGTTGTGCCTGAGTTTACCCCACAGATCATTGACCGCTATTTGGTTGCTTGTGAAGACATGGGGATTGAGCCAATTTTGTTACTAAACAAAATTGACTTGCTCGACCAAGAAAGCTTGGATTACGTTGATGAAGTGTTAGATATCTATCGTGAGCTTGGTTATCGCGTGCTGTTAGTCAGCACCAAATCAGGTGAAGGCATAGATGAGCTGAAACATATCTTAGAAGACAAAAATAATATTTTTGTTGGTCAATCTGGTGTGGGTAAATCGACGCTCGTTAATACTGTACTCCCAAATGCCGATATCCTGACCAAAGAAGTCTCCGAAAATAGCGGCTTAGGGCAACATACAACAACAGTATCACGCTTACATCACCTCCCCTCTGGCGGAAACTTAATTGATAGCCCGGGGATCCGTGAGTTTGGCTTATGGCATCTAGAAGTTGAGCGAGTGACTTGGTGTTTTAAAGAGTTTAGAGAATTTATTGGAGGTTGTCGTTTTAGAGACTGCAAACACCTCAATGATCCCGGGTGCCTTATCCAAGAAGCCGTCGATGAAGGAAAAATCAGCGAACTGCGCTTTGAAAGCTACCACCGCATTTTAGAGTCTATGGCAGATGGTCGCGCAGGTGCGCGAGCTCCGAGAGTCTGATAATATTTGCTAAATTGGCTCAACCCGTTGAGCCCAACGGCTACTAAGTACCTTAGTGGCAAGACTACAATTAGGAACTGTTAAAAGTGAATTTGGATAAACTAAAAATTGCCATGCAGTATGCATTACCTAAACATGCGGTTTCTCGTTTGGTTGGTAAGCTTGCAGCAGCAGAAGCCGGTGCATTAACAACAAAGCTTATTAAGCTATTTATCAAACAATATAAAATCGACATGAGTGAAGCTCTGCACGAAGATCCAGCTCACTACAAAACCTTCAACGAGTTTTTCACTCGCCCTTTGAAACCAGGGATCCGTCCTCTTGCTGAAGAAAGCAATATTTTAGCTCACCCTGTTGATGGTGCGATTAGCCAGTTAGGTGACGTTGTCGATGGTCAAATCATCCAAGCTAAAGGCCACAACTATAGCCTGCAAACTTTACTTGGCGGCAAAGAGGAAGATTTTACCCCTTATATAGGTGGTAAGTTTGCCACTATCTATCTTGCACCAAAAGATTACCACCGTATTCATATGCCAATTGATGGCACACTGCGCAAGATGATTTATGTGCCTGGTGATTTATTTTCGGTAAATCCTTTGACTGCACAAAATGTGCCTAACTTATTTGCGCGCAACGAACGTGTAGTTGCCATTTTTGATACTGAAATTGGACCTCTTTCTATGGTATTGGTAGGTGCAACCATAGTTGCCAGTATTGAAACTATTTGGGCAGGGACCGTCACTCCGCCTGCGGGTAGAGATGTGTTTACTTGGACATATCCAGAGACTGGTGACAATGCAATTAAGCTGAAAAAAGGCGAAGAAATGGGTCGCTTTAAGCTCGGCTCAACAGTGATCTTAGCGTGGGGCGCTGAAAAAGCGGACTTCCTTGACGGTCAAAACCCAGAAACAGTAACACGTATGGGTACACCGTTTGCAAAAATAGCAGAGTAAATTACTGTGAATGTGGCGGCCTGTTTTTCCTCACTACAGGCTTCCATATTTAAGTTTTCAAAGATGTCGTTTAGACCACTTTTTAGAACTCAAATATTTGGGCAGCTAATAATTAAAGTGCGGTACTTAGAAACAATATTAAATTTTAACTTTTCCCCTTATCTAAAGTAACTCCACAGCACAGAGAAAGTAGCATTGACAACGTTGAAATAACTTCGTAGTTATAGGTTTTGACCTATAAAAGGATAGTTAAATGAAAAGTACTCTACAATCAGTGCTCACTCTTGTTTCACTTTTTACTGCTACAGGCTCTGTTGCTCAATGTATTATGAATGAGCAAGGTTATGCCAATGTTTCAGGTAGTTACATCTGTACTAGCGTTTGTCAAAGTGAAGGAAAGGAAGCTTATGTCACACAAAAAGGAGAAAAGCTTTTATTCATTAATGAAGCTTTAGAAAAAACACCTGGGGTTATATCTAAGCTAGAGGGCACTGCTAACAATATTACCTTTAAGATTACGAACAATTGCCAGCAAATTGAATTTAGTAATGGCACAGTTTGGCTTCGGAAATAGCTCCGTTCAAAGTAAAATTGCTTTAGCTTAGAATAAACTTCATTTTTAAATAAACCCCAATCATTAAATGAATTTTAATAATTGGGGTTTTTTTGGCTTTATGTATTACTATTTAACCTTATACAACGGTTATGATTAGCTGCACTCGCTACAGCTATCTTCCTTGACTAGTAGTAATTGGTGCTGAACTAGTGTCAGCGCATCTATGTAAGAAAAGTAACTCCCTTGATGATGTCCAAGTAGCACGTTTACAGCAAGTAATGCCTGCTGCGCGCCAATGATCCCAAGTATTGGACTCAATACGCCAAAGTTACCGCAGTTTTCCGTTGGAGCTTGTGAGTCTGTTGGGAAAATACAAGCATAGCAAGGTGACTTGGCTCTAAAATCAAAGCACATTAATTGCCCTTGGGTGGCAATAGCTGCGCCTGCTATCAGCACCTTATTTGTTTGATAACAGTACTTATTGAGCAAATAACGGGTAGTAAAGTTATCACTACAATCTAATATAACATCGGCCTCACTAAGCAACTCAGCTATATTTTCTTGGGTCAAGCGTGCATTAATCGGTGTAAGTGTTATGTCGTTATTGAGACTCGCCAGCACCTTTGCCGCAGCTTTAGCCTTTTGCTGGCCTAAGTGATTCACTTTATACAAAATTTGCCGCTGTAGGTTAGACAACTCAACTTCATCGTGATCAATAAATGTAAGCTTACCAATGCCACTGGCAGCAAGATAAAACAGCGCTGGACTTCCCAGCCCGCCGCACCCAACAACGGCAACATGTGCCTGCTTTAAAGCCAACTGTCCTTGTTCGCCGACCTCTTTTAATAGCAAATGGCGACTGTATCTTAGCCGCTCTTTGTCACTCAGCTCAGTCATGCTGTGTCATCGCCTGTTTTAGTTCAAGTACAGCTTGCTGTGGGTCTTGGGCTTCAGTAATTGCTCTGACCACCGCAATACTAGAGACGCCTGTTGCAACCACTTCCTGTGCTCGGCTAAGATCAATACCACCAATGGCGACGGTTGGATAGACAGGCTCCATCAAAGGAACAAAGTGCGTCAGCTTTTCAAGCCCTTGGATTTGACCTGTCATGTCTTTGGTTGTCGTTGGATAAATTGCACCAAAAGCCAAATAACTGGGACGATAGTTATGCGCTCGGAGCATTTCATAAAAACCATGGGTAGAAATACCTAAGCGCAGCCCCGCTTCTTGAATAGCAGCTAGGTTTGCTTTATCAATATCCTCTTGGCCTAAATGAATGCCATACGCACCGTGTTTAATTGCTAACTGCCAATAGTCATTAATAAACACCTTTGCACCGTACTTTTGTCCAAGTGCTATGGCAGTTTGTATTTCTGCTTCAAGATTGGCTTGCTCTGGGTCTTTAATCCGCAGCTGAACCGTATCGACCCCCATCGCGAGGCACTTTTCCACCCAATCCGTGCTATCTACCACAGCATAAAGTCCAATGGGGTCGTCAATGCTGGCAAAACCTGCGGCAAAGTTAAACTCCTCTGGTAAGGTAAACTCTAATTCGTCCGCAAGCCAAGATCCCGCTTCAACCACTTGAGGGTAATCATTGAGCGTCACAGGGAATCCCGTGTGCGCTACAGGTCCCACCCCTTCCCCATATCGTATTGCCGCTTTTAATCCCGCATTGATATAGGCTTTACCAAGAATAAAGGCATCTTTAAACGGGTAGCCCTTAGCGATACAAGATGCCATAACTGACGATAAACTACACCCCGTGCCATGACTATGTGGGGTTTGAATTTTTTCGTTTCCGAGCCAATATTCAGTATCCGCTTCTACGCCATAATCAATGCAGTAACCTTTCGGGTAATCCCAATGTCCCCCTTTAATGATCACCGACTTTACACCGAACTCTCGCAGTTTGGCAGCCGCCTCTTTTACCGCCTCCGGGCCAATTAAATACACGCCAGTCAGCAGCTGAGTTTCATGCGTATTGGGCGTTATAACATCCACCAGCGGTAACAAGTGGGTTTTTAACGCATCAACCGTATCCTCTTCCGTTAACGCGTCCCCACTGGTCGCAATGGCAACAGGGTCGTAAACCACGATTGGCGGCTTTACCCATGTTGCTTTGTAATGTGTTAAATGCTCAGCAATAAGTTGGATTTGTTGCACATTGGCAAGCATGCCAATTTTTATCACTGTCGCAGGCATATCTTGCGAAAGTGCTGTTAGTTGAGATTCGATAACTGTAGTAGAAACAGGATTTAACGCCTCAACTCCTAAACTATTTTGCGCGGTTAGCGCCGTTATTACTGTACAGCAATGGACATTAAAGCTCTGCGTTGCTTTGAGATCAGCCTGAATGCCTGCGCCACCACCAGAATCAGAGCCTGCTATACTCCAAACAATATGTGACATAAAAAAGCTCCCTATGTAGTTATCCGCAACTCAAGTTAATTTGCATGCCAAAAAGGCATCCCAAGGGTTGGTGTAGAGGGCGATGCCACCTCTTTTTGCGGCATTGCTTTTGCTAAATAAGATAGACGCCCTGCGACTGTGCTGGCTTCAAATGCTTTTGCCATAGTAATAGGACAACCCGCCCCAGCCACCGCCGAATTAAGTAATACCGCATCATAACCCAACTCAAGTGCCTGACAAGCATGAGACGGCAGGCCAAGCCCGGCATCGACAATCAAGGTTTGATGAGGCAAACGTGTGCGGATAGTTTGCAAGTTATATGGGTTTAACAGCCCTTTCCCTGTACCAATTGGTGCGCCCCAAGGCATTAAAACCTCGCAGCCTAACGCATCCAAGCGCTGACACAACACCAAATCATCAGTGCAATAAGGCAACACTTTAAAACCGTCTTTTAATAAGATTTCGGTGGCTTCGAGTAATGCAATTGGATCTGGTTGCAGGTTATATTCATCGCCAATAAGTTCAAGTTTAATCCAATCAGTGGCAAACACTTCTCGACACATCTGTGCCAGTGTCACCGCTTCTTTTACGCTGTGACAACCTGCGGTGTTCGGCAAGACGCGTAGTCCTATCTCCTTGATTAGCGACCAAAAGTCATCACCAGCCTGCTTTGTTTGCTGGCGTCTCAGCGACACAGTAACAATTTCAGCACCCGAGGTGGCGATAGCCGCCTGCATGACTTCAGGAGAAGGATAAAGCGCTGAGCCAATTAGCATTCGACTCGTAAATTGTTCACCATAAATGGTAAGTGGCGTATCAGCCAAAGACTGCATAAATCACCCTCCTTGAATTGGTGATAAAAGCTCAACCTTATCACCGTCGTTCAGTGTCACGCCTGGCAGCTCTGTGCGAGAAACAAAGGTACCATTGAGTGCCACGGCAAAAGGCGGCCTCGCACCTTTGGCTGTGATAAACTCCTGAATAGTTTGCTCGTGGTCGATATTAATCGTTTCGCCATTAAATTCGACTTTCATAATAACTCCTTAGATAGTGCTTGTTGCACAATAAGTGGTGCCAGCAGATAGCCGTGCCGATAAAGACCATTGATACTGATCACATTGCCTTGTTGGTCAATTTTGGGGTGATTATCTTTAAATGCGGGCCTAAGTCCGGCTAATAAGGACAATACTCGCGCTTCAGCAAATCCACGATGCACTGAATAAGCAGCAGAGAGTAGTTCAAGTGTAGAGCGCACAGTGATCTCTGCACTGTCTTGCGACTCAATTTCCGTCGCACCAATCACGAACTGATGATCCGGCTTTGGTGCAATATAAATAGGATACCTTGGGTGCATCAAACGCACAGGTCGAGTCAAGGTCACTTCAGGGGCAAAAATTCTCGCTACTTCTCCACGCACGCCACGAAGCCCTTCACATTTTACTTTTGCACCAAGACCGCGACAATCAATAACCCAATCATACGAGTGACTCAGCTGCGCTTTTTTCGCCTCATCACAATGAACCCCGTAATTAATTTCTACACCTTGCTTCAGTAGTGTTGTAGTACTACTTTGATAAAACGCCTGATTATCCAGTTGGCCTTCGCAAGGTAAATACAAGCCTTGGTGGAACACGCCCCCCAACTCCGGCTCAAGTTCGGCTATTTGAGCACCATTCACCGTTTCCGCACGATGCTCTTTTAACGGCTTTAAGCGCTGCTGAAAACTCACCAAGTCACCACGATCTTGCGCATGGGCAACAATTAGTGAGCCTTGCTGTTGAAAAAAGACTGGGCTGTCGAGTTTAGCAAGTATTTGCGGCCATAACCTCATCGACTCAAGCCCTTGTAACGCCAAAGCTTCAGTACATATCACAGACTCAGCCAACGGCGCTAACATAGCCGCTGCGACACTCCCAGCTGAAGACTCAGCACCTTGCTCTGCTTGCTCAAATACGCTGATCTGATAGCGCTTTGCAAGCATCAATGCGGCGATACGCCCAGTTAAACCAAAACCCAAGATAGCAACACGTGCTTGAGTAGACATCGCTACACTCCTAAAATGAGCCACCTCACAGACATCAAAGTGGCTACGATGGGATGAGTGATACCAATTTGCTTTATTAAGTGATCTATTTTGAGGCAAGAAAATCTTGTCGATAACACCGCTTCCGCGTCCTGCTCACGCCGAGGTACCTACGTCCTGTAGGCAAGGCAAAAGTTTTGCTATTTAGTTGTTCTAAATAAGAAACTTTTAACGCAGTTAGCGTCAGATTTACTCCCTCAAATTGAGCAAGTATTAAGACAAAGTGGTATCATATCGCTTTGTGATAAAGCTCTGAGCCTGATTGCTTAAATTCTTCAGACTTTGCTTTCATCTCAGCTTCAACATCCACCATTTTAATGCTGATCTCTTCACCTACATTATTCGGATCAATCCCTCGTGCTTCTAGCGCTTTTGCGTAGTCACGTACATCCTGCGTGATCTTCATTGAGCAGAATTTTGGCCCACACATAGAGCAAAAATGCGCAACTTTACCCGACTCTTGCGGCAATGTTTCGTCGTGATATTCACGGGCGCGGTCAGGATCTAGACCAAGATTAAATTGATCATGCCAGCGGAACTCAAAGCGCGCTTTAGACAACGCATTGTCACGAACTTGAGCACCCGGATGGCCTTTTGCCAAATCCGCTGCATGTGCTGCTATCTTGTAGGTGATCAAACCTTCTTTTACATCTTCTTTATTCGGTAAGCCTAAGTGTTCTTTTGGTGTCACATAGCACAGCATCGCACAGCCATACCAAGCAATTTGCGCCGCACCGATCCCTGAAGTGAAGTGATCATAACCCGGAGCAATATCTGTGGTAAGCGGACCAAGCGTGTAAAATGGCGCTTCATCGCAATGCTTTAGCTGCTCTTCCATATTCTCTTTGATCATGTGCATCGGTACATGGCCTGGGCCTTCAATAAATACTTGTACGTCATGCTTCCACGCCAACTTAGTCAATTCACCAAGAGTGCGTAGCTCACTAAATTGTGCTTCGTCATTGGCATCGGCAATAGAGCCTGGGCGCAAGCCATCGCCTAATGAAAAGCAAACATCGTATTGCTTTAAGATCTCGCAGATCTCTTCAAAATGCGTGTAGAGGAAGTTTTCTTTGTGGTGCGCTAGGCACCACTTCGCCATAATTGAACCGCCGCGAGACACAATACCGGTGACGCGTTTTGCCGTCATTGGTACATAACGCAGCAGTACGCCAGCATGGATGGTAAAGTAATCCACCCCTTGTTCAGCTTGTTCAATTAGCGTATCGCGGAAGATTTCCCACGTTAAGTCTTCGGCAACGCCATTGACTTTTTCTAGTGCTTGATAGATTGGTACCGTACCAATTGGCACAGGCGAGTTACGTACCACCCACTCACGAGTTTCATGAATGTAGCGCCCTGTCGATAGATCCATCACCGTGTCTGCCCCCCAGCGAGTCGACCATACCATCTTTTCGACTTCTTCTTCGATAGAAGAGCTCACTGATGAGTTACCGATATTGGCGTTAACTTTAACTAAGAAATTACGTCCGATGATCATCGGTTCAGTCTCAGGGTGATTGATATTGTTTGGCAGTACAGCACGGCCACGAGCAATTTCATCACGGACAAATTCAGGCGTGATAAACTCAGGAATACTGGCTCCAAACGATTGCCCTTTGTGCTGCTGTGCTAATAACTCATCTCGTAATTTAGCACGCCCCATATTTTCACGGATGGCCACATATTCCATTTCTGGTGTCACGATACCTTGGCGTGCGTAGTGCATTTGTGTGACATTTTTACCCGCCTTGGCACGACGAATTTTAGGTAGGTGTTCAAAGCGAATATGATCAAGCCCTTCATCCGCCATACGCTGCTGGGAAAACTGTGACGTCACCGACTCTAGCATTTCGGTATCATCGCGCTCAACTATCCACTGCTCTCTAAATTTAGGAAGACCAGCACGAACGTCAACCGGTACTTCAGGGTCTGTGTATGGACCTGAAGTATCATAAACACGAATAGGGTCGTTTGATTCAAATACCGGATTGTCTTCGGTGCCACCAACAAACGAATCACTTAGCGTGATTTCACGCATACCAACGCGCACACCGGCTTGGTCGCCGTCGACATAGACTTTATGAGAATTGGGGAAAGGTTGACCTTTAAGATTATGGATAAATTCTGCCGCAGCTGCTCGTGCTTCACGACGACTTAACTTGCTACTATTGTTTGACATGACGTTCCTCTTACTTTCATCAAAGGTGTCTTGTCAGATCTCCAAAAAAGGAGGAGACGAGGATAGTCCTCGGGTAAGGTGGATAGCAATATACCACTATTGCTACAGACAAACGCAACACGTTTGCTGTCTTGTTCCCTACGCAGGCATTAACCTGATCAGGTCCACGGATCCCGCAAAATGCGATCTCAGCCTGAATGATTAGCAGCTGGCTTGCTGTAAAAATTCGAGGCACTCCGACAAGTAACGAATTAGCGCCAGTCTACTTACTTACATCAACGCTCGCAAGTATTGTCGCCAGCATTCACACTGGTATGTGGGGTTTTGGCTTATTGTTTAACAAAAGTAAATTCAGGTTTTCCCTTTAAGGTCAGTATATTAGCCTTAACCTCAAGTAATACGCCGATTTGTAACTGATTAATCAGCTGTGACTCAACTTTAGCCACATCCTCACCACAGTACTTACGGGTCATCCCTAGATTTTTGACGATTAATTGCCCATCAACAATTTCACCTTCACCAAAAAAGCGATTACATCCAGCAAACCCATTGACTTGCAACGCGTCTATAAAACGAATGTCAATCGCTTGCATACTCTCTGAAGATGCGTCCTGTGATTGTGTAAGTGGCTGGCCATTTATGCTGCGAAGCTGCCAACTAGAATACTTAAGCGCTTGCGTGTCTACCTTCCCTGTTGAGACACATCCACTAAGCGCAATAACTGCGCAAATTATGCTGATGAATTTCATGGTAAACCATCTATTTTATGCCCAATACTTATTATAACGTTTCATTGGGCAATAATTGCAGTAAAATTCTGTAAAAATGACTTTTTCGGCATTAATTTAATCAAATAAGTGAGTGATAGCATCCGGTAAAAAAGGTCTGCCACGTTCGTTAACTGAAGTGCCAGTGATTAGCGCATCTAACATCAACTTATTATCATGGGTTCTGATTATTTTTTGCTTAAACGCAAACTTCACCCTACTTTCTCGCTCAAGGCTTACTTCAACGTAAAAGTCATCGCCTGGGCGCAATGAATCTTTGTAATTCATTTCACTGCGGATCACCACCAAGTTCACTTTTTGCTCAGCAAGTGCTGCAAAGTCAACGTTATGGGCCAACAAAAACTCATGCCTTGCATGTTCTAAATAATTAAAATACACACTATTATTGACGATACCTTGTAAATCGCATTCATAGTCACGCACTTTAAAATCAAGCTTAAAACTCATATCAACACCTATTGCATTAAAATTAATGGGCTAAGATATAACATAATTTCACTGTTAACTGGTCTGGCTTTTGCTAAACTGTGCCCAATTAAAAATGGGACAAAGATTAAGCATGAAGTTAAAACTCTCTACGATCACGTTGGCACTATTGCCACTTTTCTCTCATCATGTACTTGCCGATGATGACTTGGAAACCATCGTTGTTACTGGTGACTTTCAAAATGAAACCATCCAAACACTCAGTGCTAGCGCTTCGGTTGTTGATGAACTAACCATCACCAAGCGTGGTGCCCAATACTTAGATGAGATCCTTGGTGCAACTGCCAATGTTAACTTTACCGCAGGCGCGTCTCGTGGCCGTTTTATGCAAATTCGTGGCGTGGGTTTGCGTTCACAATTTGTTGATCCTATTTATCCTAGCGTCGGTTTATTGATTGACGGCATTAACTACTCGGGATTAGGTGGCAGCGCGCTACTATTTGATACCGAATCAGTCGTTGTGTATCGCGGCCCTCAAGGTACCAAGTTTGGCTCTGATGCCTTGGCAGGTATTGTTGAAGTAAATACTCAAATGGCAACAACTGCACCCTCACTAAAACTAAAACTTGGCGCAGGCAACTATGGCAGTTATGAAGCTGGTATTGCCGCAGGCGCTGGGCTCAGCGATAACACTGCTGCACGAGTGAGCTTATATCAACGAGAATCCGACGGCTATGTTGATAATCTTTATCTCAATAAGCCCACGCAGACGCAAGATGAGCAAGCCGCTAGACTAAAACTTAACTCTCAGGTCAGCGACAATCTTGCCCTAGAGTTTACTTTCCATCATATCGATACTGACAACGGTTATGATGGCTTTACCTTAGATAATTCACGCAATAGTGTCGCTGATGAACCTGGGCAAGATAACCTAGAGTCTGACGCTTTTGCTTTTCGTGGCAAATATACACGCTCAGACTTGTTTGATGTTGAGTTTAAAGTATCAGGATTAGACGCTGATGCCCTCTATAGTTTTGATGAAGACTGGGTGTGTAACGATCCAAGTAAACCTGAACTCTGCGGCGCGGGATTACACCCTGAAGGATATAGCTCAACCGATGTTTATGCCCGTAATTATGAAAAAGGCGATATTGAGTTTTTAATCAAAGATAAGCAGAGCGACTGGGTAGTTGGCATGTATGCCAAGCGTAACGACGTTGATCTAACCCGCCACTATACTTGGCTTGCTACACCGTTTACTTCTGCCTATTCAATCGAAAGCAAAGCTATATTTGGCCAGTACGTGCATCACCTATCAGATAAAACTCGCTTGATTGGCGGCCTACGCGCAGAACAATACGACGCTGATTACTTAGACAGCAATGGCTTTACCATCGCAACCGATGACTTGATGTGGGGCGGTAAAGTCGCACTTGAATACCAAGCTGTCCCTCGTACTATGATCTACACCAGCTTATCTCGTGGTTACAAGGTTGGTGGCGTAAATGGTGAAGCATTAGCAAAGGCCAAAGACGAAGGGTTAAACATTCCCACAGAGCACCATTATTTTGACCCAGAGTATGTCTGGAATGCCGAGTTCGGCGTGAAAGGGCAATCTGAAGATAAGCGTCACCTTGTACGTGTTACTGCATTTTATATGCAGCGTGATGACATTCAACTAAAGCAGTGGCAAGTATCTAACCAGCAATTTGCAGGCTATATCGATAACGCCAGTGAAGGCAGCAACTATGGACTAGAGCTAGAAGGCACCTTTAGTTACAACGAGCGCCTTGGCTTTACCTATAGCGCTGGCTATTTGGAAACAGAAATAGAAGATTTTGTTGCAGCAAGTGGCATTAGCTTAGACGGCCGCGATCAAGCACAAGCACCAAACTATCAATACTCATTTGCTGTTAATTACGAGCTAATGAATAACCTAGTAGTAGCGCTTGGCGTTGAAGGTAAAGACAACTATTACCTCTCGGATAGTCACAACGAGCAAGCCGGTAATCATAACCTGATCAATGCCAGCTTAAGCTATTACGGTGATAACTGGTCACTCACAGCTTGGGGCAGAAACCTAGCGGATGAAGATATTGTGGTACGCGGCTTTAGATTTGGTAACAACCCATTAGACGGTTGGCAGCCACATACCTACGTGCAGTACGGTGAACCACGCGTATACGGATTAAGTTTTACCTACGAACTGTAATCAACTTACGTTTATACTTATTAAAAAAGGGGAAGTATATTCTATACGCTACCCCTTTTTTATATTCTATTTATCTTCAAATAACTATGAAAAAAAACAGGCCAATTATCTTAATTAATTGCTATATCTACCAGCATGACTATACGATAACGTCGCACCGTACATTACAGTATTGTCACAGCAGTTAATACTAAATAATAAAAAGGGGGAAGCGTAAAATTAGAGTAAAACGCTCCCCCTCACCGCAAAACCTAAACGCGCTATGCTATTCCATACTGGGCGCGCTGGAATATACTAGCTCAACCAAGTTATTCATGGTTTTTGACTTCTGCATATACGCTTTTTCCATGTGAGCAAGCTCTTGTAATTCAAACAAGGTTGACTCCACTAACGATAACCACTTGGTGGTAGTATCTGGTACGTTATTGCACTGTTTTGATGCTTTTTTTAGTGCGTCGTAATAAATTGTTAAGTCATGATATTGGCGTAGATAATCCATATTGCTCTCTAACATGTTCACTTTATTTCACACTAAAGTAACAAAAGCTTTGAGCAAAAATCTGCGCGAAGAAAAATTTTTTAAATTTACTGTTAAATTTATCAGTAAACACACAAGCTAAATAACAACATAGCGGTGCTGAATTAAAATAAACTTGATGTGCTTCGCACAAAAATTATGCGAAGCAAATAACAGTGAAACAAAATATACATTTTTGGTCTGACAAAGCTTGAAAAATAAATTTTCTAAGATAAACTCGCGTTTACTGTTTAGATACAAAAATGCAACCTGGTTAAGCTAATAAATATAACCAATCAGCGCAAAAGCACGTTGCGCTATTTGTAACGCACAAGCGGCAAACAAAAAGGATTGAGTTGGTGGGTAAATTTGACAAGCGCTTTACCGCAGATGACTTGCGCCGTATGCGCAAAGTGGCCGGTAAAACAACACTCGAAATGGCTAAATTAGTCGGTGTAGAGCGCGGCACTTATGAAAACTATGAAAAGGGAGTCAGTAAATTCCCTTACGAGTATTTTGAAGTGTGGTGTGACGCTTGTGGGATTAACCTAAACCCATTAAGGGAACAAATTTTAGCGCTTAGAGATAAAATTGATGATGCTAAACTTTGGCGTAAATCCCCAACCCCACGTGACAAACCAAGTAAAGAAGGTAGCCGCAAATGAATGCCCAAGCCTTTTGTCCTTATAATCACATATATCAAACAATCACGTTACGTATCACGTATATTTACTGCACGATGTTTTCAACTTGTTTATTAAAGAGTAAAGTAGGGTGTAATCAAAACACCGCAAAACTTAACTTAGAAAGGACATCATTATGCGCTTTTTACTAAAAAAGACCACTAATAAACTTTCAGATACTTACCAGCTTCACCTCAAAGAAACAAAAATGGTTTCGGGTGGCAGCGGTCCAAATAAAGACAAAGACCCCAAAATAGAAACAGAGAAACGAACTGCAGTTTATAAAAAGCCGCCTTACAACTAGGCGAGCAAATATACTCACCGGCAGCTGAGAGTCATGCTGCCGACTCTTGAGTGCGTAGGCTAAACGCTGGAGATATCAGGAAAAGCAATGAAGTTATCATGGATTTTTTTATTATTTGGAGTTGTGACAGCTATTTTGCTTTCAGCAGCATACATACGCTTTGAACTATATATTAATAGTATTTGGTTAATCAGCATTTTTATCATAAGTATTTTTGGTAAGAACCTTGAGAATATTAAGCACATCACTTTTATTTTGTTATTCATGATATTGGTTGAATACTTGGCGATCCTTTACTTACTTAAGTATAATCCTAATGAGTTCCCTCCATATCTTAATAACGCCTTTATCTTTGGTACTCACTTTATTTTGGACTTAGTAACTATGATATTGCTAAAGTATCGTGTGCGTTTATCCCTTAAGTATATACGAAAAACAACCCCAGAGAATTGGCAATCTATTTACATGACCCATGCAGATCCCATTCTTTATGGTATTTTCTTCGCCTTTATTATTGTTGATTTAGCAGCATTTGGTGAAAACCTGATTCGCAATATGGATCTTTTTTTTGGTGTTTCAGAAGAAGCTTCGAAAACCTTTTGGAGTTGGGGCTGGGTCTATAAAAGTTATGAGTACTTGAAGTCTATTCTCTTAGCTTGCGTCATCACCACCCTACTGGCCACTATCTTTGTTGAACGTCAGCGTCCTGATACGCCAGATGAGGAATTAGAAAGCGAATCTTAGTGATTTTATAATTGTCACCTTATAAGCGGGCACAGTCGTGCTCTATGCGCTTATATGATGACTTAACAAGGAATTTCAGACATTAAAAAAGGCGCCAAAGCGCCTTTTACTGTTACTTATCCTGATACTACGGATTATTCCGTCTCAGGTAAATTACGACCGTAGAACACTTCCTGAATTTCACGATTTAGCTTTTGTCGAATTTCTTCTTCTTCGTCTTGGTCTAAATCATCGGTGCTCAATCCAAACAGATACGCATTTAAATCTGTTTCCTTAAGCATCATCTTAGTGTGGAATAAGTTCTCTTGATACACGTTTACATCTACCATGTGGTAGGCATCTTTAGTGTCTTCCGTCATGTAATTCTGGATAGAGTGAATAGCGTGGTCAATATAGTGCTTCACGCCATTTACGTCACGAGTAAAACCACGTACGCGGTAATCGATTGTTACTACGTCTGACTCTAGCGAGTGAATCAAGAAGTTCAGTGCTTTAAGTGGTGAAATAATACCGCACGTTGATACTTCAATATCTGCTCGGAACGTACAAATACCATCATGAGGGTGTGCTTCAGGATAAGTATGCACGCAAATGTGGCTCTTATCTAAGTGTGCAACCACCGAATCAGGTAATGGACCTGGTGCTTCGTTGCTATCAAAAGTCTGTTGTTCAACAGGCTCTTCTGATACTAGAATCGTCACACTTGCCCCTTGTGGCTCATAGTCTTGACGTGCAATATTTAATACGTTTGCACCAATAATATCTGTCACGTCTTTGAGAATATCCGTCAAACGATCAGCACTGTACTGCTCATCAATATATTCTAGATACTCTTTACGTTGCTGCTCGGTCTTGGCGTAGCAAATATCGTAAATGCTAAAGCTTAAACTCTTAGTTAAGTTGTTAAAGCCATGGAGTTTAATTTTATCAAAGGGCTTGTTCACGATAGACCCACCTTAATACAAAAAATCTGCGTTGCAGAAACAAAAGTTCGCGGATTTTATACGAAAATAACGCCATGAAAAAGCGTTATTTCGCGTCAATTTCAATCACTTCATGGCTATGCGTAATTTCTACTGCTTTTTCAAGCATTAAAGCCACGGAGCAGTACTTTTCAGCTGACAAACTAATGGCTCTTGCTAGGTGTTTTTCAGAGACATTTCGTCCCGTTACCACAAAGTGTAAATTAATTTTTGTAAAAACCCGTGGCGCACTTGGAGCGCGCTCTGCGGTAAGCTTTACCTCGACGTCAGTAACATCCTGACGCGCTTTTTGTAAAATACTGACCACATCAACCGACGAGCAGCAGCCAGCTGACATCAACACCATTTCCATTGGGCTTGGTGCTGCACTGTCGGCGCCGGTATCAAATACCACGTTGTGCCCTGACGCTGAGCGCCCAATGAAGGTATCGCCTTCAACCCATTTAACGCAAGCTAACATAGTTATCCTTTATAAAAGCAATAACACCGCCACGAGGCGGTGTATTTTATATTCCACTTTTCACTTTACAGTGTAGTGTGGTTCTATTAACGATAATTGTGCCAACCTATACCGCTGAGTCAAACAGGTTTTTCACCAAGCCGGCAAATTCCTCAATAAACTCTTTTTGCTCTATGGTGACACGTCTATCAACAACGCTCGACAGTACCTCTTGCAAGTCATACACAATGCCGTCTACCTCGCGCACAATCATGCTACGCTGCTCTGTAGAAAGCTCACTGTGTTGCTCGCAAATACGGATAACATTTTCAGCAATCACATCTTCGATCAATTCCAAGACTGTTGGAGCACCAGGCTCTACCGTCCCGGACTTCTCAAACAAGGCTAAATTTTGCGTCAAATACATGACTAAATCATCATATCCTTGTTTATCTAAAACCATACTTTGCTCACCTGAACCTATCAAAGACATCTCCTATTGATTTAAGCAGAAAGTTTTTTCGATTGCTACTTTTGTAGACAACTAGACACAAAAAAGCAGCCGAAGCTGCTTTTTTATCAATAAAATTGATAGTGCTATTTTAATCTAAAGATAAACCTGGGCTCAAGCTTGCAGGTAATGTTACCTTCTCTAATTCTACTGAAGCAACTGGGTATGCACAGTAATCTGCTGCATAATAAGCACTTGCACGGTGGTTACCTGAAGCACCAATACCACCAAATGGCGCAGCGCTTGACGCACCTGTGATTGGACGGTTCCAGTTAACAATACCAGCGCGAATACGGCGTAAGAAGCGGTCGTAATCCGCTTCGTTGTCACCGAGTAGACCCGCTGAAAGACCAAAGCTTGTTTCATTTGCTTTTTCAATTGCCGCGTCAAAGTCTGTGTAGCGGAATACTTTTAATAACGGGCCAAAGTGTTCTTCATCAGGGAAGTCTGCAATGTTAGTACATTCGATGATACCTGGCGTCACAAAGCCTGTGCCTTCTGTGTGCGTCAGCTCAATAAGCGACTCACCACCTAACTCAACAAGCTGTTGCTGTGCTTTTACCATACCGGCTGCAGCTGCATTTGAGATCATTGAACCCATAAATGGTTGTTCTGCATCATCAAAGTTGCCAACCTTAATCGCTTTAGTCGCTTTGATCAGTTGCTCAAGGATGATGTCACCTTGCTCACCTGCCGGAAGGAATAGCTTACGAGCACAAGTACAACGCTGACCGCTTGAAATAAACGCTGATTGAATAATGTCATGCACTGCCGCTTTGGTATCCGCTACGTCTTTTACGATGAGTGGGTTATTGCCACCCATTTCAAGCGCTAAGATCTTACCTGGTTGGCCTGCATATTGCTCATGTAATAAATGACCAGTACGAGAAGAACCAGTAAAGAATAAGCCATCGATACCAGCATGTGACGCAAGTGCCTTACCAGTTTCAACTTCACCTTGAACTAAGTTAATCACGCCCGCAGGAAGACCTGCTTGTTGCCAGTACTTAAGTGTTAACTCAGCAACGTATGGTGTGAGTTCAGACGGCTTGAAAATAACCGTGTTACCAGCCAGTAGCGCAGGTACAATGTGACCATTAGGTAGATGGCCTGGGAAGTTATATGGGCCAAACACCGCAACCACGCCGTGCGCTTTATGACGAATAACTGCACGACCAACAGGCATTGGATTTTCAACCACGCCAGTACGCTCTTGATAAGCTTTCTCAGAAATTGCGATTTTACCTACCATAGCGCCCGCTTCGGTGCGAGTTTCCCAAAGTGGTTTGCCCGTTTCTTTAGCAATTGCGATAGCCAACTCTTCGCTATTTTCTTTTAGTACTTCAGCAAAACGCTTAACAATTTCTAAGCGCGCTGCAAAGCTCATGTCGCTCCATGAATAGAAAGCTTCACGTGCTGCTTTTACTGCGCTATCAACTTGCGCTGCTGTTGCTGCGTTTGCTGTCCAAATTACGTCGTT
Source organism: Pseudoalteromonas sp. McH1-7 (assembly GCF_013366255.1). Lineage (NCBI taxonomy): Bacteria > Pseudomonadati > Pseudomonadota > Gammaproteobacteria > Alteromonadales > Pseudoalteromonadaceae > Pseudoalteromonas > Pseudoalteromonas sp. McH1-7. Next base: position 104,822 of record NZ_JABWPQ010000007.1, read on the forward strand.
GTTTGCTGGGTTTACAGAGCTAAAGCTTTCGCCTTGTCCTGCAATCCACTCACCGTTAATTAGTTGTGCTGCATGTGTTGTCATAATCTGTTCCCAATCTTAAATCTTCACTAGGCTTACTTGATCGCCTTCTTCTACTTTTAGCGCCGCAGCAACATGTGGAGCAAGCGTTATCTCATTGTCATCAGACAAAGTTAACTCTATGACCGCTGCGCGATAGTCCACAAGTTTATCATTTGCGACCATAACAGGGAATCCACCTTGACTATCGCCTATTTTCACTGTGCGCTTTTCGCTATTGCATACCGTGCGAATATTGCTCACTTTGGCTTCAACAGTAGGGCCTGCGTCAAAAATATCAACGTAACCGTTAAAGGTGAAACCTTCACTCTTTAATAGCTCAATCGCAGGGCGAGTATTGTCATGTACCTCACCAATCACCGCTTGTGCTTCTTCACTGAGCAGGTTGACGTAGATTGGGTATTTTGGCATTAGCTCTGCAATAAAGACCTTTTGGCCAATACCCGTGAGGTAATCAGCAGTTGGGAAGTCCATAGAGAAGAAATGCTCTTCAAGCCACTGCCAAAATGGACTTTCACCTTGTTCATTCGACACGCCGCGCATTTCTGCAATCACGGTTTCGGCAAAGCGCGCACGATGTTGATTAATAAACATAAAGCGAGAGCGAGATAAGAGTTTGCCGTTGCTTCCCTTACGATAACCATCCTTTAAGAACAGCGTGCATAGTTCCGTTGCGCCAGTGTAATCATTACATAGCGTTAAAATATCCACTGCTTTGTAAACATTCAGCGTGCGAGAAGAGTGGATCACTTTGCTCAGATGGTAATGATAAAACGCATCATCCAAACCAACCGCAGCTTCGATACCACTGGTACCAACCACCTCGCCAGTTTCTGTATCTTCTAATACAAATAAATACCCTTCATCAAAAGGCTTGTCTGCTTGCTTACCAAATGAAGCAACTGAACGTGCAATCTTCTTCTGTAATAGCTCTTCGTTAACAGGCAAAGAGGTAAAACCGTGGCCTGATTCATGAGCAATGTTTAAAAGCGCTGGATAATCGCTTTCTTGGATTGGGCGAAGGATCATCATGAGCCCGCTTACTCCTCAAAAATGTGGATAACAACAAGGCCACCAAAAGGTGACCTTGCAATCAGTATTAGGCGTTGTTAGCAACTACCGCAGCAACCGCTTTTTCAAAGCGTGCCATTCCTTCGCGAATGTCAGCATCAGGAATAACTAAAGATGGAGTAAAACGTACCACGTTTGCACCAGCCACAAGTGACATCACGCCTTGTTTGATACCTTCAACCAAGAACTCTTTTGCTTTGCCTTGATACTTTTCAGTAACTACGCCACCAAGCAATAGACCTTTACCACGTACTTCACTAAATACGTTGTACTTTTCGTTGATGTCATTAAGTAATTCACGGAAAAGCTGTTCTTTTGCTTTTACACCGTCAAGCACTTCTGTTGTGTTAACGGTATCAAATGCAGCTTCAGCAACCGCACAAGCTAATGGATTACCACCGTATGTTGAACCGTGAGTACCTACTTTTAGGTGCACTGCAATTTCAGTGGTCGTGATCATTGCCCCGATAGGGAAACCACCACCTAGTGCTTTAGCTGTGGTTAGAATGTCTGGTGTTACCCCTAAGCCTTGGTATGCGTATAGTTCACCTGTACGACCAACACCAGTTTGTACTTCGTCAAAAATAAGTAGCGCGTTGTGTTTATCACATAGTTCACGCACACCTTTAACAAACTCAGCGGTTGGTGAAATAATGCCACCTTCACCTTGTAGCGGTTCCATCATCACTGCACAAGTATTGTCAGAGATAAGAGCTTCAAACGCTGCTAAGTCGTTGTAGTTTGTGTGAACTACATCGCCAGGCTTTGGACCAAAACCATCCGAATACGCAGCTTGACCACCCACAGTAACCGTAAAGAATGTACGGCCGTGGAAACCTTGATTAAATGAAATGATTTGCGATTTTTCAGCACCGAACTTGTCAAGTGCCCAACGGCGCGCAAGTTTTAGTGCCGCTTCGTTCGCTTCTGCACCAGAGTTGGCGAAGTAGACCTTTTCTGCAAATGTTGCATCAGTAAGCTTTTTCGCAAGACGTAGTGCAGGCTCATTAGTCATTACATTAGACAAATGCCAGATTTTTTCGCCTTGCTCTTTTAATGCGCCCACCAAAGCTGGGTGACAATGACCTAAACAGTTAACTGCGATACCACCAGCAAAGTCGATGTATTCACGACCTTCTTGATCCCACACGCGAGAGCCCTCGCCTTTTACTGGGATCACAGCAGAAGGTGCGTAGTTAGGTACCATTACGTCGTCAAACAATTCACGATTGATAGTCATTTTATTTCCTCATATTTGGTGAGTGAAAGTGCAAACAAGGAGTCATTCCGTTTGAAGGTTGGCGCATTGCCACCGCTTGATAGGATATTTATTCACACCAATTAGGTGCTATGTATTTTGACCCGCCCCTTGATGGCACAAAATTCATACGCTCATTATTTCAGAAAAAGCGCCATTTGTCTCACTTATAGCATGTTCCCAGCCCTTTGCATTCAAGGGTTTAACATATATTCTCAACTCAAGTGAATAACTATTTAGGGCTGATATTCAGGGCAAAGCAAGCATGATGCAGCCTTGCACTGATCATTAAAGGTTAGGTTCTGAATGAATAGTCGCAAAAAAAATTCCGTTTTTTTTTACAAAATCGTCAACTGAAGGTTATGGAATGCACATTTTGCCAATTGCTGACGCATTTCTTCAGTGAGTTCTAGGTGACTGAGTAAAATCTCAGCTTCGTCATCTTCTATCAACTGACTGTCTTTTAAAACAAGCATTTGAGCATAGCCATAGGCTTTTTGCATCACTTGTGTCAGTGGTAACGGATCCGCTATTTTTTTATGCGATTTTGGTAAATAAGTTTGCGAATACTCTTCCATTACCGCATTAAAGGGAAGGTAACGCAGCTCCATTTTCTCTATTAGTTTTCGAGATATATCTGCGGAGTGTTCTAACAGCAAGTTACGCAAAAATAGGGGATCTGGAGATAGCTCCATTAGCGCGGTATGTAGATCTTTTTGCTTTTTATCACGGGCAATTTGTACTTTGGCTTGCCATACTCTTTCAAAAGTACGTAAATACAGTCTGACTAACGCAATTTTGCCCAGTTCAAGTAGCATTCCCAAGGTAAAGGCATGTTGTTCTTTAACACCAAAAAATGGGGCAAGCTCCTTTGCTGCAATTGCAGTGCTCATACTTAGCTCCCGCATTTTACGCTTCATTAAGCCAAACGGTTCTGTTGCATGGGGCATCCAGTGCCTCACCGCCATCGTCGGGATCACCATTTGCAGGTTTTCTAAGCCCAAATACCTCAGTGCCAGCGCAGGGGTATCGACTTTAATCGATGTGCCTTTGCTATTTTTCTTGCGATACTGCGGCAAATTCACCAAAGATACAAGCTCTCGCCCTAACCAACTGAGATCATTTACGAGTGGTTCTAATCGCCCTACTGACGCTGAACGCACGGCCAAAATATCAAAAATGGCAGGAACCGAATCTTGAATGCCAACCACTTCATGGTAAATGGTATCAAGATCATGTAATTGTTTTGCAATTGCCTCTTCAATAACTGAATGTAAGTGCTTACTTGCTTTAGCTATGTATTTATGATGAGTCGTACTGCTTTCCTGTCGTTTTGCAGCCGCAGCAATCTCCACCTCAAGCATGGTACGCTGGGCAATATTTTCTCCATAACTAATATCAAAAGTATGGATATAGCCGATTTGCTTTTGGGCAAAGTTAAGGCTGATAAGAAGGTCATGGGCGCGCTCAGAAAGCGCTTGTGCCATTCTAATTTGCTTATTTTCTTGCGTCATGCATGCTACTTATCTAAAGGAAACAATGAGTTTAGCACTCAACAGATAGTCGTATTGTTCGATATTATACCACTAAAGGCAATATTAAAGTTTTATTGTGCGTATCTTAAAGCACTGACAGAAACATCATCTCCAAGCTTATACCAATTTTCTTAATTAAGTGGTCTATTTTGAGGCGAGAAAATCTTGTCGATAACAAGGCAAAAATTTTGCTATTTAGTTGTTCTAAATAAGAAATTTTTAACGCTGTTAGCGTCAGATTTACTCCTTCAAATTTAGCAAGTATTAAGTCAAATTGGTATTATACCCACACGACCTCAAGCGTGCAGATTATTTGCACAATTACAAAACAGAGCTGGTTTTGTTTAAACTTTAGAAGCGTTTTAGGAAGTTATCAAGTAATGCCAACCCATGCTCGGTCAAGATTGCTTCAGGATGAAATTGTATTCCTTCAAGCGCCCTATCTGGTGCGACAAGTCCCATAATTTCATCAAACTTACCCTCTGGGGACTGTGTCCATGCGCTCACTTCAAGCGTTGCTGGCAAGGCGTTTTTTTCTACAATAAGTGAATGGTATCGGCAGACTTCATAAGGCGAAGGAAGCCCGTTAAATGCCCCTTTATTATTGTGATATACAAGAGAAGTTTTACCGTGCATGACTTGTCTGGCACGGCGCACATTACCTCCTAGCGCTTGCGCAATTGTCTGATGACCTAAACAGATCCCCAGAATAGGCAAACTGCCCTGAAGCTGTTCCACTACTTGCAGTGATATACCTGCTTCATTCGGCGTACAAGGTCCTGGAGACAACACTAGATACTTTGGTCGAAGCTGCTTAATTTGAGCGATGCTAAGTTCATCATTACGCTTAACCAATACTTCAATATTCAAACGTTGAAAGTACTGTACTAAATTGTACGTAAAAGAATCGTAGTTATCGATCATTAACAGCATATAAGCTTTACTCCACACCATAGCTTATGCCAATTTGCCTCATTAACTGCTCTATTTTGAGGTAAGACAATTTTATCGATAACACAGCAAAAGTTTGACTATTTGGTTATGCCAAATAAGCAACTTTTTACATCATTAGCGACTATTTTACGCCCTCAAGTTGAGCAAGCATCAGACAAAATGGGTTAGCGTTCATTATACGAATATCAGGCTCTTAAATTTGAGCATCGACTTTGTACATCGAGATAATGAGTAAAACTCACTCAGTACGATGATGGGCAAATCACGACGGCCAAATTACAAACGGCAGGAGTGTAGCACGGACTGCAAAGATACAGCAGCCTTAAAACGAATTTGGTAAAAGTGATAGCGCGTATTTAAGCCAAAGAACAGCGGTTATAAAGAAGTGCAGAGGCGGCGTAACTGTCTGCCACCTCAGAAAGTGATTTATACCAATTGTCTTAAGTAAGTAGTCTATTTTGAGGCGAGAAAATCTTGTCGAGCACGCTGTTAGCGTCAGATTTACTCCTTCAAATTGAGCAAGTATTAAGGCTGATTGGTCTTTTATTACGTTAAGCCGTACTTTCGTCTTTTTACGTAAAAATTATTTCTACTTAGCTGTAAACCTTGATAAACGTCAGAAACGCTGGGATTGAGACCCATTGCTTCTTCGATAATGAAGCATTCAACTTCTTCTATTGCTTCGGAAAAGGAGATATCTAGGCTAATAGCACGCTCTAATACCGACATGACTTTGCCATACCCACCTTTGTCACTTTTAGACACTGCTGATGGTTTTAGCATGTTGTTATATTGTGGAAAATAAGCAATATTCACTTTACCATCGCACATCGCAATCCAGGCGTTCAAAACCCCAAAAAGCTGTCTAATGTTGCCTTGCCAATAATACTTCTTACATAAGCTGACTAACTCAGTATATTGTGCAGGACTGAGCATAATGTCCTTATTTTTAAGGAAAACATCAATCAGTTTAGGAATATCGTCTTTGCGTTCACGCAGTGGCTTCATGGTTAACTCGATGCCCAGTAACCGAAACCTTAAATCCATTAAAAAAGTGCCCTTTTCAACTTCTTCATCCAAGTCTTTAGTCGTCGCAGCGATAACTTGGAATTTAGAGTAGAGCGTTTTGGTATCTCCTAGACGGCTATAAGAACCATCATTGAGTACCCGCAGTAATTTTTGCTGGGTCTCGATAGACAAGGTGTGGATCTCGTCTAAAAATAAAATCCCACCGTTTGCTTCTGCGATAAAGCCATCTGTGCTCTTTTCAGCCCCTGAGAAGGCACCTTTCACATGACCAAATAAAAGCGATAACGATAATTCGTTATTAAAGTTTGCACAGTTAACAGAAACGAAAGGAACCTCTTCTCCTTGCAGATAAATACGTTTGCGATGCACTAATTTAGCAAACTCTTCTTTACCTGTTCCCGTTTCACCTTGAATAATACTCGCAAGCTCTTCATTTTTAGCTAAGATGCAGGCTTTGAAGTCTTCATCTCTATCAATAATTAGATTTTCAGCTCCGACCCCGTTTAGTACTTTATTATACTTATCCATACTTCCCCTCTTTATGAACATCCGACGCAACTTACTACAGGAAAACGCTCATTAATCATTTACTGCAATGGTATTGCCCACCCAGTGCACCATGGCTCCAACTTTCTTTGTGTGACGAGAAAGGTAAAAAAGTAATAACAAAAACATCTCCTTACTTTGTTATTTCGTTTTTTGCCTTATAAAGAACTGTTGGTATTAGTTATTACACGGGGTTTTACGCTGCTATTTACCACCTATTGAGTGTTTTAAAATACTCAATAAAATAGAGAAAACCATAAGATAAAATAGCGAAATGCAACCTTGTTGTAACATTATGAACATTCCTTAAAACACATTATTAACCAGTTTAACAATGATTAAAATACAAAATACGTCAAACTATGATTGCATCAGATGCAACCTTAATTGCACGCTAAAAAAAGTCATGAGAATGTGAAGAGAAAAAGAAAAAATTAATAATAATCAAAAAGCTACAAACAACGTGCAACGTTATATATGTACTTGAATGAGTGAGAAGTTGAAAAAACTGCAAGTCAACAGTAATAAATAGTCAAAAAACGAAAGGATGAGTAGCTCAGAGTGCAAGCACCCTTGACTCTGAGCCTAACTAACCAGAACTTGGAATAATTAAGCAACTTGTTCTTGTTGCTTTTTTCTATAGCTAAAGTCAGTGTTATTTGGAAAGTGTTTAGTCAAACCAAAGTCGGTGATTGCAAGAATAGTCAGTTTACCCTCTCCGGTGTTTTCACTATAGTGATCAACCCAGCGTGGTACGTAAACAAGTTGACCTGCTGACACTTCAATATGCTCATCAGCAATATGCACTCGACCCTCGCCTGATACAACATAGAACATTGATTCGTGAGCATGCTTATGACACTCGTTGCGACAGCCTTCAGGGATCTCAAGTAACCTTGGGTCCATCACTTCACAACCAATATTAAAACGGCTTACTTCAAAGTTAATGCCATCATCTTGTTGTTGGTTGCTATATAACTTCACACCGCTATTTTGCGTTAATGAGCTACTAAACGAAGGCACATCTTCAACTTTATAGTACGGTTGCTTACCACAAATAGCCGATACTAGCGGTTCAATCTTCGCTGTCGTAATATCTTGGTAGATTGCACGGAAATACTCGTCACGCAAATCGAGCGCTTTGTTGATCGCTGCCTCAATCTCTTGTGCATGTGAAGACACATCATCATTGCACTGTGATAGTGCGATATTTTCAATAACTTCTGCGTGCTCATCATCACACTCCATGTGTAGACTTAGATAACGTAGCGCTTCTTCTTCTACACCTAAACCTTTTAGGCCTTCGAACCAATATTCATAAATATTGGCAACAACCCCTTCAGTACCCCAACCAAGGAATGCCGCAGCACCGATGCTATTCGTGTTTTTAAGAAAACGTAGGCACTCGTCAAAATACGTCACGGTGTAGGTTTTAAAATCGGTTCCGTCTGGATTTGCAATATCAAAAACATCATTCATCATTTTACGTAGTAAATTTGAATGGCGCTCTTCCATATTTTCTTCGCCAGCTTCTTCCCATAAGTTATGAGAAAGCTCAGCTCTGAACTTATCATCGTCACACTGCATCATTAGGGCTGACAATAGTCGTGTAAACCCTCTTGAATAGTAAAAGTGTTGAGCAATTAAGTAGCCATAGTCTTTAAGACTTAATTCGTTCTTAGAACATGCCACTAGAAGTGGGTTTTGCCACAGTGGATGTTTTGAGACTAGTTCTTCAAAACGCTCACCAACTCGAGCTTTTGATACGCTAGTTACTGTTCCTTGCATGATATACTCCAAGTTTTATTATTTAATATTAATGATTGAAAAGTAAATTGTTCAGCTCAGTCTCTACCTCAGGCTCATGACGGTAACCGGATACCAATAAAGCCACTTCTGAATCTGTAACGGGTTTATCTTCTACTAGTTTGAACATTGCGACAGCCAATGTGCACAACGTATTGAAGTTCTGTTTGACCTGCGCCACTAACGCTTCATCTGAATAATCTTGCACTAACGCTCTTTGTGCTCGTTGGCCAAAATTATCTAGCTGGTCGACAATAATGTCTTTGCGCAGCTCGCGGTCAGGAATTGAGGTACTCCAGCGACGGAATACTTGCTGCATTGTGGTATGCAGTTTGCCCATTAGCATCAGTTCATCTGATACTTCCATGGCAATTTTTGCATCTGTAAATCGGTCATTACAAAACATCAAGCCTGCGCCTGACCATGCTAATGTGCCATCCCACAGCAGCTTACAGCTGGTTGCCAAATTATGTGCAAAGATGCCGTATTGATTCTCTACTGTGCTGATTAATGAGTCGTAGCCAGCAAAGTACATCTGCTCGGAAGCCATACATGGCGCTTTAAGATCGTTTCCAGCAAGATCTTCACCAACCAATTTACAAATCAGTGTGTTTGCAATGGCAATAAAGTCAGTGCCTGGTGAATAGAATGGATCTGTGAACGAACCACAAATACCGGTCAACGCCCAGCGATTTGGACTAAACAATGATTCACAACGATAAGTAAAGTTGCCCATCGCTTTGTAATCCATAACCTCAAACTGTTTAGCTTGTAATAGCGCTGCCAATTGTGGCTCGTGCTGGCTTAACCAAGCGTGCGTAGACTCTAATGTCTTAAGCTGTTCCACATCGTGGTACTCAGGGTCAACCACCACACCAATACTGGTGTTATCTCCTGATAGTGGAATGATCCACACCCAGTAACCTTTGCCAATCAGGTGGTTAGTACATAATTGACGAGCAACTTCAGGAACTCGTGCTAACCATTGTGGATCGGTGGATAGATCGTTGATCTCCACTTTGCCAGCAACCCTAAACCATGCTGAGTGGTGACTTTTGGTATGCACCGCTTCAAGGTTAAGTGTTTTTTGCAATAGTCGCGCACCACCACTTGCGTCTAACACCCAACGAGCTTCTATCGTATGTTCTGAACCACTGTCCTTAACATAGGTGACACGGTGAGATGATTCATTGATAGCAATGTTGACCACTTTTGCAGAGTCAATAAAATCAACGCCTTGCTCAAGCAACGTCGCATGCATAAAGTTTTCAAATTTACCGCGATCTAGCTGGTAGCTTTTGGATACAGGACGCTGACCATTACCAACTTCTACGCGAGTGGTAATATCCGTATTGTCACTATCAGGTAAGAAAAACCGTAACCCATATTTAGGTAATTGCTCTTGTTCTAAATGTGCTTCAAGTTGCAATACATTTCTAAGATAGTGCCCTGCCATATCTACAGTTGACTCACCAACTTTAAATTTAGCCAGTGGTACTGGGTAAGAGTTAAACTCTAAGATCTTAATATCTAAGTTGGGATACATCATGATCAGCTGTTTAGCTAATGTTGATCCTGCAAGCCCCCCACCCAGAATCACTATGGTATTGTCTGCTCCGTTCATTAGAACTGTGCTCCTTTGTTTTTGTTAAAATCTAATCCGTGTTTACGCCAATTTTGCGCATACGCGCGCCACTGCAATTGAGCGATCTCAGGTGTTCCTAGACGATCACCTAAGATCTGCGTCATTGCACTACAGTCCATTTCCAAAGATGAAAAGTAATTGAGCCAACTAGGATCATTAGGTGTGGTATAAAAAGGTAAAACATTTAGTAAACTATCGGCGTTGTCGATTACGCATTGGTGAATTTCTGTTAGCCATTGTTGCCAACTGACCTCTGTTGATGGCTTACACCCCAAATCGTCCAATACGCGACTAAGCGGCGTAGGACTTGGGTTTTGCAAATTAAACAAGGTCACTTTTTGTTGCGCCATCGCCAGCTGAGTAAATTGCACCAACCAATCCACAGGCAACACATCCACCACCAGAGTCGACTCCGCCAATTCTGCTGGGTAAAAAGGAATAGCCGACATCACAGCCAATAAATTATGTACAAAGTCGTCGCTTCGGCCTTGCCCTGTCGTTCGACAGCCACCTATTTCACCAAGTCGATAAATGTTGATGGATGCTGCAGCTTGGCAGCTTGTAAGTAACTGCTCTGCGAGCCACTTACTTTGACCGTAGCCAGAAGCTATCGAGTCTGGGTTTTCAGGCACAGCCTCATCACGCCAATGCCCATCAATTAATTTACATACCGCAATTGAGGAGAAAAAATGAAACTGACTACCAGCACGGTTGATAAATGGCAGTAAGTTTTCCCATGTTTGCAGCACTTCAATACGTAAGTTTGCATAACTTTGTACATGGTTCACATTTGCCGCTAAGTGATACACAGTGCCAACCTCGTCAATGAGTTGCTCAAAGTGTACTTTTGATAAGGCAAAGTTGGGTTTGGTAATATCACCAGCCACTACGCGAAGGTTTTCAGGTACTTCAACCGATAAACCATATTTTTGTAGATTTTGCTGAACTTTGGCTTGTGCATGCTGTGAGTTTTGCGCTCTAACCGGGCAATAAACGATATGATGCTTAGTTAATTCGGCTAGCATAAATGCCCCGATAAACCCACTGGCACCGGTGAGCAATACACTGTTACCTGCGGGGTTAGACTGTGGCTGCAACGTCGTAAAGTAAGTCAATAAATGATCTACATCTTGATGTACTAATTTCTGTGTTGGTGTGACAAAGCGCCCTTGCGCTAACTCCACTAGCTCAGAAAAGCAAGTAATTGCAGCCACCTGCGCCAAAGAAACAGAGCGCGAGAACACCGATTCTATAGCATGCGCGACTTTCACTAGTCCTAATGAATCCACGCCTAGTTCAACCAGTGAATAAGCTTCAATATCAAGACTTGATAACGGCAGCTCCGTAATATCGGCAAGGATCTTGATAAGCTTATCTTTGGCTGTACTTTGGTTATGGTCAGCGTGCGTTTGTAATTTTTTCAACAGCTGCATTCGATCTAACTTGCCGTTTGGTAAACGCGGAAAAGAGCTGACTGAAAAGAAAAATGCCGGACAGTAATGCACTGGTAATTTATCTTTACAACGTCGTAGCAATTCAACAGCAAGATGCGAAGACTGGTAAAAAGCGATCAGCTGGGTTTCACCATCTGACTTTTTGCGAGCGACTAACTTGAGTTTGTCTATCTCTAATAATGTTTGTAATTGCTGTTCAACATTCACGATGTCGACACGCATTCCCCGCACTTTAACCACATTATTCTTGCGTCCTTGAGAATACAAATAGCCTTTTTCGTCAAAAAAAACATTGTCTCCTGTGACATACCCATATTGTGATTGTGGCAGCTCAGTAATTTCTCCTTGCTCGTTGACATACCCTTTGGCCAACGTCTTTCCATTTACATGCAGCATGCCGGCTTCAAATGGTAAACAAGGCTCACCAGCATCATTGATAATAGTTAACGATGCGGCACTAGAAGGTCTACCCAAGGTGACTTCATTGCTGATTGGATGGAAGAACATGCAATTACACTCAGTAGAGCCGAAGTCATTAAATATCTGACAACCTACAAATGTGTTCCTTAGTTTTTCAACTAACTGCATGCCAAATTCTTCACCCGCTAACGAGCAAACTTGTAAAGAGCGACAATTTGCTTGCACCCCTTTGGTCTCAACCAACAATTTCGCTATCGAAGGCACTAGAGCAAGCCGAGTTATTTCATATTGCTGAATATAACTAATTAACTGCTTTGGATTTGCCACAATAGCATCAGTCAAGATAACCAGGTGCGCCCCCTTTAAGATGGCTCCTAAGATTTCCCAAATGTGTGGCCCAAAGCCAACATTGGTTCTTTGTCCGACAACATCCTCAGCGGTAATTGGCGAGACTTGCCATTGCCAATCAAATCGGGCTAAAAAAGAGCGCTCTGCATGAACCACAGCTTTAGATTTACCGGTTGATCCAGAGGTGAACAACACCGTAAATTCCCTGTCTGGGTGCATCACCTCTGGAACAAACTCTGTACCAGCTGAGGCAATCAGTGAGTCCCAATGATGGCTATTTGGTAAGTCTTGATAACTATCATCAGTCTTATCACAGATAACCACCGCCGCTGCAATATGATTGATCTGCTCGCAAATATAAGAAACTGGGTTTAACGTCTCTATCGGGACATACGTTGCCCCAACAAAGCTAATTGCAAGCATTGAAATAACGGTTTTATGGCCGCGAGGCAATACCACTGCAACTCGTTTACCTTGCACTGAAAGGTTAGCCAAGCGAGATGCAAGTATGCTTACTTGTTGCGCTAGCTCACCATAAGTGAGGCAAATATCACCATCAGTAATGGCTTGTCGCATTGGATATTGATCAACTATATGCAGAAACTGCTGATTAATATCAGCTAAGCATGCCGCTTCAGTACCCGAAAAATGTTGACGCTGTATATGTAGCGCAGCCGTGGCTCTTGTTTGAGCGTCCATTAACTGGGTTAAGGCGCTTTCAAGTATGGTGTTAAGTAGCGCTTCTGGAAAAATCGAGTCATCAAATGTAATGTTGATTTGCCCGTCGCCTAGCGCCAAAACTAACTGTGCTGTCGCACCACCATGCTCAGCTGTCCGCGGCTCAATCGTTAGCTGAGAAAAGCAGTTTTGATCCGTAAATACCTCGTTAAGTTGCAGCTCAATATCGCGACGTTCACTTTCTGCATTGAGCGCTATCAACCGATAACACTCATCTAGTGTAATCGCCAACTGTTCTACTTTTAGTACACGTTGTAATATTTGTGCCAATGCGGCTACAAAACCTGTACTAGCTACCGGTTGTAGTTCAGCTGAAACTGGAAAACTTAACGAGGATAAAGCCATCTTACTGCCGCCTTACACTAATTCATCAGTAAATAAAACATCTTCGATAGCGAGTTTTGAGCCGCGTGTAAGCGGGGCTTTTTTGCGCTTACCCATCACCACAAAGTTACACAGCACGTAAGACTCTGGCAGCGAGATCAACTCACCAACAGGGCCAAACTGGAAACCTATCATTGGGCATGAGTCATAACCTAGGCTAGCTGCGCCAAGCATCAAGGCTTGTGAATATGCAGCACCATAAAACATCGCTTGCGTTCTTGCGTGCTCTGCTTCTTTAGTTGAAAGCGCTTTAGTATCAATACATACAACCCAAAGCTCACTTGCACCGGTGTGTTGTGGCTGCTGAAAGCCGACTTCTTTAATTTGCTCTCTTAATGCCATGTCTGATACACGACAGATCCTAAGTGGTGGCATATTAAAGCCAAGGTCTAACTCCGTAGCGAATGAAAGGATGTGCTTTCTATCACCTTCAGGAATAACAAAGCTTGGTTCAAAGTGCTTGATTGCGCGGCGCTCACGCATGGCAACAGCCAGTCTTTCGTTAGAAAACATATTCATAATTAAAATCCATCTTCAGAGATTAGGTTTAAATCCGGTTGGCATTTAAGTAGTGGCTTGGCTAATGCTTTGTCAAACACCACCACAGCCGACAGCGAATAGGCGTCAGATATATTCAATAAATCAGTGACTGAAGATGGACTGTCTATCTCAAGTACACGAGAACCTAACCCCAATTGATGTGCTTTCACCAACATGTTGGTAAATGCAAAGCCATTGGTGCGGTTAACTTCATCACGTCGTGTTACTTCGTTGCTGCTATAAACCATAGTGGCTTTTTGCTGCGACATTTCGACAAATTCATCACTTACGTGCTTGGCAAAATTCGCTGCCTCTTGCCAACTGTTGTTATCACCACAAAGTGCAATAACAAACTCAGGTTCACCTTCATCAGCCCAGTTAGCAGCTGCACTAAGTAGTGTTTGTTGCTTATCTTTGTCTTGCACATCAATAAACCTAAAGTGCTGCAAGTTGAAAGACGTTGGCGCTAGAAAAGCAGCGCTAATAAGCTGATGTAACGTTTCTTGTCTATCCATCTCATTATCCTTTTAAGAAATAGTTATAATGTTGAAAGCGAGTATCTTTTTCGAAGCCAAATTGCTCGTATAGCTGCGCCGCTGCGGTATTGCTAAACTCAGTTGAGATGCGAATTAACTTAACTTGCAGTTGCTCAGCTTGTTCAACACATTGCTGCAATAACTGTTTTGCAACTCCCTGGCCTCGAGCACGACTGCATACATACAGATCATTAATAAGCCATACATTAGCCATTGAAATGGAAGAAAATGTTGGATAAACCTGTAGGAATCCCAGTTCGCTTTCCTCTGACGTTGCGAGAAAAATAGTTGAGTCTTTTTTCATCAAGCGCTGATGAATAAAGCTCGCAGCACCATCTAGATCGCTATCTTGTTTATAAAACTGACGATATAAATCAAACAAGTTTGCAACTTGGGCATTGTCTTCGAGGCTAGCTACTTTTATGTTAATACTCACGGGCACTCCTTAGCGCTGCATCAAAATGCGATGGAAACCTGTGACAACACTTCTAGCTACCGATTTCTGTCCTTGTAGGCTCCAATGTAAGCCATCTTCAAGGAACATGGCGTCACGCCTTTCACCTGCAAAAATCTCGGTAATATCGATGTGTTTTTCTGGGCGAGTACGGATCAGCTCAGCGGTTTGTAAGATCTGTTGATGACTCCAAGAAGCGTTAAACTTATTCAGTAGCCAATCTTCTTTGATCCAATCTTCTTGAACACCTACAGGAGTGATCCAGATAAACTCTTTTTGCACACAAGATTCAGCACGCGTAGCGATTTCAGACAGGTTATCAATCACCTCTCTAAATCCAGTGCATGACTTTTTGCCATCACCATGAACTCGGCCATCGTTGGTACCAATCAAGCAAAATAGGTAATCAGGTTTTACCGCTTCTATTTGAGTTAATGTTGAAAATAGCTGCATTGTGGTATCACCAGACAATGCCGTGTTTACCCAAGTGATATTGGCTTCAGGACGGGCAATCTGAAAACTTTTTTGCAAGATTTCAAACCAAGATTGATAATCATCCGTCAAACTATCACCGATCACTGCAATAGTGGCATTATCTACAAGCGGGATCTGTTGAATGCTTTTTAGGTAATCAGGTTCATTAAGCAGCTCTCGCGCAGCAAGGTTGACGTTAAGTTCAAACTCGTTTCGGATCGCAAGGTAGGTGTCTTGGGGTACACCAAACATTGCTGCTAATACCGCAGGGTCATTCGCACCCGACATAAAACTGAAACGTTTTTCCGGATGAAAAAATCGTATAATCCTTTTCGCTTTTTCTAAATCGTCTTGTGACATGGCCACACCCTCAAATAAAATTCAAATCCTCTCGTGTTACAGGGTAATAACCAAATTCCATGCCAAACATCCAACACATTGATAACTATGGATTTTTAAACTTTCACTTAGCTATTCAGTGGCGCGAAGTACTAGATTGATTACATTGGGTACTCAGAGCAAAACATAATTTCATCTTTCTCCATGCTGGAACCATGCCTCCCAGCAAAAACCAACAAAAAACCTATAAATATCATAATATTAAAAAAACAAATTAACCTTGGCTTAAATTTTGCCTTGTTCATTCTGGTTAACATACTAAATGTAAGGAGAACAACCGTGAAAGAAAGAATGACTTATAAAGATATGCCTGAGTTTGTCTTCAATTCTCTTATGAATATGGAGCAGAATATCCAGTCAAGCTCAATTGATAAGAAATTACTACACCTGATCAAATTGTATGCTTCGCAGATTAACGGTTGTGCATTTTGTGTTGATATGCACTTCAAAAATGCGCAAAAAGATGGGCTTGATGTTCATGAATTAATCAATGTGCAAAATTGGAGAGAAACGCCTTACTTTGATGAGAAAGAGCGTGCGGTTTTATTATGGACAGAAACGCTCACTAACATCTCAACAGAACAGGTACCAAACCACGTGTATGAAGAAGTCAGAGCCTATTTCTCAAACAGTGAAATTGGTGAGCTAAGCTTGGCTGTGATCGGTATCAATAGCTGGAACCGCTTGGTATTGTCAATTGGAACTGTTGCAGGAACATATAACGTATAAGGATAATTCCATGAGTGCTTTAAAGGTTGCGAAATTCGGCGGAACAAGTGTAGCTTCTTTTGAATCTATTTTGCAGTGCGCCAATATAGTCAAAAATGATAAATCAGTGAAAGTGGTTGTAGTCAGTGCCCAAGCAGGGATCACTGAAAAACTGGTTGCTTTGACCCGTTCTCGTTCTTTAGAGCACATCAGCTTGATCCATTCTGAGATCACCCAATTTTATGAAAACTTCACACTACCAATGTACGGCTTACCACTGCAACAGGTATGTAATGAAGCGATCTCAATATGGCTTGAACAATTGGCAAGGAAAGCCTCCCGCTTCTTTCACACTCGAAATAACAGCGACTATCACACGATTATTTCGATGGGCGAAATCATTTCCTCAAAGCTAGTCTCAATGATTTTTGCCAGCTGTCGCTTGCAAAATCAAGAGCGCAGTGCGTTAGAACTCATTTCTGTTAGCGGTGATGAGTATGATGACTATCAAGTCGATATTGCATTGTGCACTCAAGCTTGTCAGCAACAACTTGAGTTACTTCCTTCAGAGCAACTTATCGTTACTCAGGGATTTATTGCAAAACACATCGAGACTGACGAACTCGTTACTTTGGGTCGTGGCGGCAGTGATTTTAGTGCAGCAATCATCGCCCAAGCAAGCCAAGCAACAGAGTTACAAATTTGGACTGATGTCGAAGGTGTATATTCAGGAGATCCGCGTATTATTGCTGATACGTTTGCGATTGAGGAGTTGAGCTATCGTGCTACTGCTATGCTGGCAAACTTGGGAGCAAAAGTGCTTCACAGAAAGTCTATTGAACCGGCAATGCAAGGATGTATTCCTATTAAAGTAGCTTCTACTTTTAAACCCTCAGGGAAGCATACGTTGATCCATAATATCAATGAACCAACAGGTGCATACTCTGTCACTTATTTGAATAATGTATCATTGTTAACGATCAATCAAAGCGGTCTTGCAGAGCTAACACGGATCCAATTACTACTTGCATTGATCACACAATTGGGACTTCATTTTCAAGTCTGCGAGTTACATGCAAATAGCATTGTGTTGATCACCCAAAATATGGACGAAGCACGCCTCAATGAAATTGATCAATACCTGATCTCTAACGGTTTTGAAGATATTTTGATCCAATGTGAACAAGACTTATCTTTAGCTTCTATCGTGGGTAGTCAATTAAATCAAGCCAGCCGCTTTACCACCTACGTAACTAACTTGCTTGATGAGCACCCAGTGATTAGAACCTTTGGCCTTGGTCATGAGAGCGTGATGAGCTTTGTCGTCGAACCTCAACACTTGTTGGCATTGCTACAAGAGCTGCATCTGGCTATCGCCACAGAAAGCGTGACTCAGCTATAGTAGCCATAAAAGCAGGGGCAATTGCTCCTGCTTCCAATATGTGGTGTAGATTAAATAACCTGAACTAAAGATAATAACTTGCTCTCTAGCGACGGTTATCCCTAACCA
Source organism: Pseudoalteromonas sp. McH1-7 (assembly GCF_013366255.1). NCBI lineage: Bacteria > Pseudomonadati > Pseudomonadota > Gammaproteobacteria > Alteromonadales > Pseudoalteromonadaceae > Pseudoalteromonas > Pseudoalteromonas sp. McH1-7. The sequence goes on from NZ_JABWPQ010000007.1 coordinate 122,712, forward strand.
CTACGTCAAATTTATGTGTAATAGGTTAGCAGGTTAAATGATAAATTGACTTGGTAATTCTTGTTTGAGAAAATTAAAAAACGCCTGAATATTATTTTGAGTAAAATTATCTTTTAAATAAAACACATAAATTTGTGTTCGACCAATATCCGCTTCCCAGTTATCTAAACACTGAACTAAATTACCACTTTGTAAATCTTTTAGTAATGCCCATTCAGGCAATAGAACATACCCAAGCCCCTGCTTAGCCGCTTCAATTAACACCTGGCCACCAGCAGAAATAAGGTTTCCTTTTACATCAACATTAATTTTTTCTCCTTCATGGCAAAAACTCCATTTTACGCCCTTACCATTGCGACATAGTGACAAACAATTGTGTAGCGTCAACTCGTTAGGATGTTTAATGGTACCGTGCTGTTTTAGGTATTCAGGTGATGCACACAACACCATATTATTTTTGAGCAACGGCCTAACAACAAGACGAGAGTCTTTTGGCACGCCCAAACGAATACCTACATCAAAACGTTCTCGATATAAATCGACGACATCATTACTCAGGTCTAACTCCACAGATAAATTAGGATGCTGTTGTAAAAACTTAGGTAATAATGGAGCGATATACTTGAGACCGAATGATTCAAATACTGATATATTAAGCGTACCCTCAACCTCAGAACACTGAGATTGACCTATTGAATTTAAACTTTCAATGTCCTGAATGATTTTAGCAGCCTGTTTATAATACTCTCTCCCTACTTCTGTTAATGCGATAGACCTTGCAGTCCTTTTAAGTAGTTTACCTTTTACTTGATCCTCAAGTTGACTGATCTGACGTGAAATAGATGAAGGGCTAACTCCTAATACATCGGCTGCTTTACTAAAACTTCCACACTCTACGACTTTTAAAAATGTCGATACCTTTTTCAGCATTACTACCACCTGTTGTTATCCATTCCTAATTGAGGAAGATACACCACTTCAAACAAAACAAAAACAATACATTTGTATACATATATGTAAAACACTAAATACATATACCACTTAAAAACAAAAGAAACACAACATTTACATATATAAGCAACCATCCAGACTGCTAAATCAACTAAAAACCTTTAACAATATGTTACATTGTAAATTATCTAATAGATCAGTAACAAAAAAAATACACCATGTACTTTTTTCTATCCCGCCCCTATTAGACGAACAATCAAGCGCATGATTTAAAAGAAGTTTTATTATGGTTCGTTTCTTGCTCTACCTATGTCGACCAAATCAACTACTCAATAATTTAAGGACAAGAAAATGGAAGCTACCGTCAAAAAAGATGAACAGGTAACTGAACAGTATGAAACAGCTGAAAATATTAATCGCCGTAATGCGATTAAATTAAGCAATATCGGCGAAGGTAAAAATGATAAAAGAGCCGAGCTGAATGGACCTATCATCTGGTTTGATACAAAAAATCTAAAGCAACAGTCTCCGGATGACGACATGTTTGCAAGAATAATTAATTTACAGTATTCAGGTATTATTACTTATTTAAATAATATCGAGAATTTAATTAAGTACATTCCTAACAGAATGTTAGTTATCTTAAAGCTATCTGATAAAAAAGAGCTTGAGCAATTTAAGAAGAGCAAGCTTTGTAAACAGTTTAAAGAAGATAAGTCAAAAAGATTGGTCGTTAGCTACACTGATAACCAGATGATTCTACCTCTAAAAGAAGAGGGTTTTTCAGTATGTTATCACTGTTATGTAGATGACAACGATAGCCTACACAGTTCAGTATATGATGGTTTAAAGGCAGATTATTTAAGTATCCTATTTAAAGATCCAACGAATATTCCACTCGAACTTGTGATCGCATCTTTGCAAAAAACCAACACTATTCTAATGAAGCAAATCTCATCGCCAAGAGATGTTGATGACGCAATTGTTACATTAGGTGTAATGGAATACGGTGCAGAAGGTGTTATTTACTCACCTGAAGAACACTCGTATTTAGACGAGTTTATCTCTCGTATTGAACATCGTGAGCAAGATAATCTACCTATCCAAGTTGGTACTGTAAAAGCAAGCTACCCGGTAGGTATGGGTTACCGCGCATGTATCGACACTGGTACGTTATTTGATGATGATGAAGGTATGTTAGTTGGCTCAACATCTCAAGGCGGTATTTTATGTTGTCCTGAAGTTTACTTCCTACCATATATGGAGCTACGTCCATTTAGAGTTAATGCTGGTGCCGTACACAGCTATGTCTATAACACCAACGACAGAACAGATTACATGTCAGAGCTAAAAGCAGGCTCTAATGTCATGCTAGTAAATTCTAAAGGTCGCGTAAGAACAGCACCTGTAGGTCGTGTAAAAATCGAAAAACGCCCACTACGTATCATTGAAGTCGAGTTCCCTAATGGTGAACAAGTGAACGTCATCATGCAGGATGACTGGCATGTTCGTATCTTCTCTGCAGATGCTAAACCACTGAACATTTCTGAACTAAAAGCTGGTGACAAAGTACTGGGCTACACCACTGAAGTTGGTCGTCACGTTGGTATCAAAATAGATGAAAACATCATAGAGAAGTAATCACAGCTCAACTCAAAGGATTAGTCAATATGAGTTATTTTGGAAGAAAGTTACGTTTAAGCAGACTGCTCTATCCAGAGCAATCTGCGGGGCTTATTGTGCCCATTGATCACGGCCTTACTGTAGGTCCTATCAAAGGAATTGAGTCTACTCAAGCAATTCAAAGCTGGGTAAGCAATGCAAATATTAGTGCAATCATCGCGCATAAAGGGATGATTGAGAAGCTAATCTTAGCGGATGCAATCCCCTCCTCAACGGGAGTGATGGTTCACTTGAATGGTATGAATAGCCTATTTGAGGATGCTGATACTAAGCAACTAGTTACTGATTTGGCCTATGCGGTTCAATTGGGAGCAGATGCGGTATCAATCCAGGTTAACTTTACCGAAAGCAACGCTGCACATAATACGCGATTACTCGGCGCTGTTGCTGATAAAGCACACGCCCTTGGGATCCCTTTGCTAAGCATGGTATATGACAAAGCAAATGCTCAAGGTCTTGAGGCTGTTGATCGCATGCGCTCATTTATCCGCATGGGTGTTGAGCTTGGTAGTGATGCACTCAAAATTGGCTTTCCTGAGAAAGATGAGTACCTTCCTGATCTTCTGAGTGCTTCTGACGATGGCACACCAATATTTTTTGCCGGCGGCGAGAAAGGTGACGAAAATATTCTATTGCATAAGGCACAATCAGCGATGGAATATGGTGCGAAAGGTCTATGTATTGGTAGAGGTGTATTCCAAAGCGATAACAAAGACTTTTTACTCTCTCGCCTCGCAAAAGTATTGCGTAACACTCCTTGCGCTTCACAACCATCTATGAGCGTTGTGGATGAGCAAGAGTCTGTTAGTTATGCCGGTTAAGGAGTAATCAATGAGCCAAATAGATCCTTTTGAACTTTGCAAATTACTTCAAAATGATCAGTTAGGTGCAGGTAATTTCCTGCACTATTTACTGCGAGAAAACAGCTATAAAGATCATGATTATATCTTTTTAGAGCGACCAATTATTGGTTTTGATAATACGCAAATTTTTAGCTTCTCACATCAGAGTTTGCTTAATACTGCAAAGCAGTGGTCTGCTTTTTATCATGCACAAGGGGTTACTGCTAAAGATGTAATTGCGGTATTTATTGATGATACGATAGACTATTTCATCCAGTTTATTGCGCTATCAAGCTTAGGTGCGGTTCCAGCACTGATCAACAGTAAGCTTGCACCAAGTATTGCCATTCAATACATTCAACATATTGAAGCAAAACTTGTGTTAACTACTGAGAATCGATTATCAGAGCTCACAGCTGTTGATAAACATGATGATATTCAGTTTTTCATCATTGATGAAGTAGTCAAACAAAAAGCGACAACACAATTGCCTACGGTTTATCCTTTTGTACACAATGCGTTAGATCCTGTACTCCTAACTCATACCTCAGGTACGACTGGTATTCCAAAGGCTGTTATCGCTGCACATAAGCCATATTTTCATGGTATTCGATTCAGGTTGGGTAATCCAATCGACAATTTGGACCGTTACTTAACGGCGTTGCCACACTCCCATAATTCGGGATTGGCATACCTAATGGAAGCCAGCATGCGCGGTTGTCCAACTTTGGTACTGAGCGATAAATCACCAAAGAGCTTAGCGGCGCAAATTGATAGCTTTAAGCCAAACTTTGTTGTTGCATTTCCAAAGATTTTCGTTGAACTAGTAAGAGATGAGCCCAACCCTGAGTTGCTACAAAGCGTTAATTACTGGCGTAGTACAGGAGATGCCGCACATGAGAGACATGTAAAGCATTTAACTGAATGGGGCAGCCACTTTAACAATGCAGAGCGAAAGCCTGGCTCTGTTTACATTGACGGCTTGGGTTCATCAGAAATGGGATCTTCCCTTTTCACCGTAAATCATTACCGCGGTAAGCGCGACTATGATCGTTGCGTTGGTAAGCCACAACCTTGGGTTGATGCACAGGTATTGGATGATGATGGTAATTTACTTCCAGCAGGTCAAGTTGGCCGGCTTGGTATTAAATCTCCTTCGCTTACACCTGGATATTGGAATAGCTCGTTGATCAGTGAGAAATCACGTGTCAATGGCTACTGGATCACGGGCGATCTGGTGCGTAAGGATACACTTGGTTATTTCTATCATTTAGATAGGATCACCGACAAAATTGAAACCCAAGATGGAACACTGTATAGCTTATTAACAGAAGAGCTGATCCTCAAACGTTTTGATGAGATCTTTGACTGCTCAATCTATACATACTTAGATGACAAACAAGCAACTAAGGTCGCAATCCGAGTTGATTTGGTCACTGAAAATACGCAAGAATCATACTTGTATGATTTGTTAGCCCAAATAAATGCCTGGTTACAAGCGCACAACGTGATATCACTCAACAGTATCTCTGTGGTATCCAACGCTAATGCCTATGCGCCAGAAGGGGTAACTGGCAAAGTACTTAAACGTGTACTTCGTCATGACGACCAAAGTGAAATAAAAGTCTTTATTTAATTTTAAGTTCTAACTGCTGAAGCCACAACAAAGCCTACTCTTTGCTGTGGCTTTTTCGCTTATAATATCAGCCTTTAATCCATCAAAGTTACCCGCGCCCTACATTCACTAAAGTACCTACACCTATAAAACCTGAGCATCGGATAATTGATACTCTCAGACAGCCAACTTTAACGGGGGTGTACTTCGGAGTTGAATTCCCGGCTCTTTCTTATATTAGGTAATAGAAAATTCTACTTATGAACCGTTTCATTTTTGGGGGAGTTACACAGCCAATTAAACTCAGCGCATGCTCATGATTATCCGATACCCACTTTTATCGAGTGAAGACTACGCGAGTACGGGGTCATTCGCGCCAGCAACGATAAAGTACGAATTAATAAAAACTAAAAAGCCATTGATGCTTATCGGATCAATGGCTTTTAAAAGGTAGCTTGAAAACCTTATTTAAGCTGCCTAGCATACTGTTTCAAAGGTTTTTCATAGTGTGAAAGCTTCTTGTGAAGCTTATGCTTGTTTTGGTGCTGGCACCAACATGCGATAAAACTTGTTACCGAATAGTCCAACGATCAATCCTGTCAAGATCAAGGCAAATGCGATGATCTTTTCCGCATTTATCTCTTCATTAAAGATCACCATTGACCCCATCAATCCAAATAAAGGTACAACCAAAGAGATCGGTGCAACCGTAGAAATAGGATATTGTTTCATTAATGAACTCCAGATCCAGAAGCTAAACAGCGTGGCTGGATATATTTGGAAGAAAATAGAAAATAGCGCCATGCTATTGATATTTTTGGTCATTAATAGCATTGCCTCTGCACCATTGACAAAATAACCTAACAAAAATAGCGGGAAAGCAGAAAACAGACACGCCCACACTACAAATGAAAACACATTGTTCGGTTTCACTTGCTTCACCACTACATTCGTTAACGCCCAACACAGCGCACCCAGTAACACAAAAGCGACACCAAGGTATGAAACACTGCCATCGGTCAAGTTTAATACCAACAGCAAACCTAGCATTGCTAACGAGAAACCTATCCATTGTTGTAATCCAACTTTTTCTTTAAAAAAGATCATCCCAAAGAAGACCGTAAAGAAAGCACTAAACTGTAACAACAATGAAGCAACACCTGCCGAGACGCCAAGGTAAACCCCTAGATTCACCATTCCCCAAACGCCGGTGCCAAATAACAGCCCATAAAAAGCAATGGCCTTTATTGAGGTATTCGGTCTTTCAATGAAAAAAATCAATGGGATAGCACAAAATAAAAACCTCAGTCCTGCCAGCATGAACGGGTCTAAAGTATCTAGTCCCAACTTAATAATGGAAAAGTTCCAGCCCCAAATCGCAGTGACGAGAATGGCCAATGCAAAGTCTTTTAGTTTCATTTATTCCTCCAATTTCCTTTGTTTATATCTATATAAAACTAGGTATCCCGCAGGAATAACCAACATAGACATGATTGGGCTGACCAACATTCCACCTATCATTGGCGCAGCAATTTTCTGCATAATTTGATCCCCACTTCCCATACTAAACATAATGGGGATCAACCCTGCAACAATAGTGAAAACAGTCATCGCTTTTGGCCGTATGCGCAATAATGCACCTTCTCTAACAGCTTCAACCAGGTTACTTTGCTCTGCGCGAGCCTGATTTAAATACAAGGTGATCACCACACCAAACTCAGCTGCAACACCGCCTAGTGCAATCATTCCGACAACGACCGCGCCAGATATTGGATAACCACAAAAGTAAACAAACCAAAGTGCACCTGAAATTGCGATAGGCAATGTACAGAGCACCAGCAAAGCCTGCGCGCTCGAACGAAACGCAATGTAAAGCAACACGAAGATAACCAATACCGTCAGAGGGATAACTTCTAGTAACTTTTTCTCTAGTCGTTCAATGTGCTCGTATTGGCCTGTAAACGTGTATGTATAACGTTCAGGTAAATCAATGTTACTTGCCAATAGAGCACTTGCTTCATCGACATAATCGCTAATAGCAACGTCCGGGGTAACAGAAATAAACACCCATGCGCTCATTAAGCCATTTTCACTTTTTATTACCGCAGGTCCGTCTTTGACCTCAATGCTTGCAACCTGCCCGAGAGTCACCCAAGCCCCAGTTGGAGTCAGAAATGGCACCGTTTCTAAGGCATCTATATTATCTCTATAGACTCTTGGGTATCTCAGATTAATTGGAAAACGCGTGCGTCCATCGACTACTTCTGAAATATTCGCGCCTCCTAAGGCAAATTTAACGACATCTTGAATATCTGAGATCATTAAGCCATATTTCGCAGCTTCGACTCTATTTGGCTCAATATCTATATACCTGCCAGATTGAGTACGTTCTGCATACACAGATCCTGTGCTTTCAAGCTGATTGAGTAGCCCTTCTATCTGCTCACCAAGCGCGGTAAGCTCGGTCAGACTCTCACCGGATATTTTTATACCAAGCTGAGTTTTCACGCCAGTAGACAACATATCAATTCTAGTTTTAATCGGTTGTACCCAAGTGTTTGTCACGCCAGGCAACTTAACTTTGCTCTCCAGCTCTGCAATGATCTTTTCAAGTGTCATACCTGCACGCCATTGCTCTACAGGTTTTAATTGAATTGTCGTTTCTAGCATAGTGAGTGGTGCAGGATCGGTTGCGGTATCTGCACGGCCAACTTTACCGAAAACAGACTCAACCTCAGGGACAGTTTTTATCAGTTGATCTGTTTTTTGTAAGATAGATCCCGCTTCGGCGATAGATACCCCTGGTAATGTCGAGGGCATATACAGCAAGTCTCCTTCGTATAGATCAGGCATAAATTCGCTATCCATTTTCATCAATGGATATACCATTGATACTGCTACTACTCCGCCAATAAACATCACAAGCTTGGGAGATGCCAAAGCAAAATTAATAAACGGCGTATAACCGCGGATCAGTATGGCATTCAGTGGATTGCGAGTTTCATCTGGGATCTGCCCTTTGATCAACAAGCTCATTAATACCGGCACTAAAGTGACGCTGAGCAATGCGGTAGCTGCCATCACAAATGTTTTCGTCAGTGCCAATGGCGTAAATAGCTTCCCTTCTTGACCTTCTAAGGCAAACACCGGAAAAAAACCAATTGTAATAATCAGCAGTGAAATAAATAAAACAGGCCCGACTTCTGTCGCTGCGGTTTCAATTATTTTGTATTTCTCTCGATTTGAAGGTTGTATGCCTGTACGCTTTTGATGATTTAGTAGATGTCTATTCACATTTTCAACCATCACAATGGCCGAATCGACCAAGGCACCTACGGCAATCGCGATCCCGCCAAGGCTCATGATATTTGCATTTAATCCTGACCACTGCATCGCTAAAAAGCCAATTAATAACGAAAAGGGAATAGACAGCACCACTACTAAGGTCGAGCGGATGTGTAGTAAAAAGGCAAAACAAACAACCGCGACTACAGCCATTTCTATAAGTATTTTGGATTGTAAATTATCGACCGAGGCTGTGATTAACTTACTTCTGTCATACACCACTTCAAACTCAACGCCATCAGGTAACGCTGAGCTTAACTGTGCAATCTTTGCTTTTACATGATTGATGGTCGTTAAGGCATTTTCACCATCTCGCATGATAACAATACCACCAACCACTTCCCCTAGCCCGTTAAGATCTGCAATTCCTCTACGCAACTGTGGGCCTGTTTTTATCGTGGCCACATGCTTCAAAGTCAGCGGCATACCTTCATCATTTACAATGCCCAATGCAATGTTATCGAAATCATCTAATGTGCTTAAATATCCTCGGCCGCGGATCATGTATTCCGCCTCAGCGATCTCCATCACAGAGCCACCCTGCTCACTGTTGGCATTATGAATTGCACTTCTTACTTGCGCTATGGTGAGCCCATATTGCATCAATTTAAGTGGATCAAGCACAACTTGATAGGTCTTTTCCATGCCACCAACGGTGGCAACTTCACTTACACCAGGCACAGATTGCAGTTCAAATTTTAAAAACCAATCTTGCAACTCTCTCATTTCACTAAGGTCACGAGAGTTTGTTGTGTCTTTTAGTACATATTGAAAGATCCAACCTACACCTGAAGCATCAGGCCCCATACTAGGTTTTGCAGCGTCAGGTAAAATGGTTTCTGCACGGCTTAAATATTCCTGTACCCGCGTTCTTGCCCAATAAGGATCCGTTCCATCTTCAAAGATCACATAGACATAGGAGTCACCGAAGAATGACCATCCTCTCACAGCCTTCACTTTAGCCACAGACAGTAACCAAGTTGACAGTGGATAAGTCACTTGTTGCTCAACAATTTCGGAAGCTTGACCTGGATAAGAAGTTTTAATGATGACTTGAACATCAGTAAGGTCAGGGATTGCGTCCAATGGGATTTTATCTAGTGCACGAAAGCCCATTAAGCCCAGCCCCAAAAACACCAGCATAACAAGAAATTTATTTTTTAAACTTTGAATTATTATTTGCGCTAACATGTTAGTTCTCGTTACTACTTAAATCGTCTCTTTGAGCCATTTGTAATATGGCTTCTTTGATACTAGACTCCGAGTCAATTAAAAACTGCCCTGAGGTAACGACTTTTTCTCCGTCTTGTAACCCATGTAATATCTCTACTCTTCCTTGGGTACTAATGCCAACTTTAACGACTTTGGGAATGAAACGATTATCACCTTCTTTAACTATGACTCTATTTTCATGCTCAGTTCGGATCACTGCACTTTCAGGAACATGGATTGCGTCTTTTTTACCACCGCCATAGATACGAACATTCGCTATCATATTTTTTTTGATAATATTCTCGGCGTTATCCAACGAGAGATGCACACGCAGCGTTCGAGTAACAGGGTCTAATTCAGGATAGATGTGCTCAATTTTAGCTTCTAGCTTTTCGATACCTAACGCTGGTATATCAACCTCTGCCCACTTGCCTGAGCGCACCCAGTCGATTTGATGTTCGTAGACATTAGCGACTACCCATACATTTGAGGCATCAGAGAGTGTCATCATTTTTTGTTCTGGGATAACGTAAGAGCCTTCTTGCATATTCATTGAAGAAACGACACCGTCAAAAGGCGCATAAAACGGTAAAATATCGATAGAGTCACCAAGCTTTTCTATTTCTTTGATTATATCTTCAGTGATCCCCAATAAAAGCAGACGAGAATACGCGCGCTCAAGTAGCTTCTTATTCATTCGGGTACTATTAAAAATACCGAGATAATAATCCTGAGCAGCCACTAAATCGGGCGAATAGATTTTATACAGCAACTGTCCTTTGGAAACTCTCTCCCCCGCTGTGTTTACTGCTAAAGCTTCAATCCAACCTTTCGCTTTAGTGTGTAGGTCAAGTACACGATTGCGGTCATAATCCACCTGACCAAGTGTCTCGATATATTTCCATAGAGTGGAACGTTCTACACTGGAGGTAGAGAGAGAAACATTGGCTTGCATTAAACCTGAGAGGGTAATTTCAGCTTTTGCATCAGCCTCTGCGTGTTGATGAGTTACAGCTTCTAGCTTCATGCCGCATACCGGGCATTCACCTTGATGGTTTTTTATTATGTGACTGTGCATCGGACAGATATACACGGGTTGCTTTGTTACAACGTTATTAGCAACTTTTGGAGTAGATAGTGTCTCATCAATATCTGAAGTATCGGAATAAAAAGCATAAACTAAGAATGAAGTACTCATTATTAAAATAAATACTAAGATCACGACTATCCAATGGAATATTTTGTTCATAAAAACTGCACTTTAATCAAGATGGAACATTGAAGTGAAAATAGGTGACCTAACGGCCACCTTTACACCTATTATCTACAACCAGGTGCGTTAGCACGCATAAATACGAAGTCCTTCATATACACGTCAATGTATGTTTGTCCTTCCGCATTTTGCTTATGCTGCCAACCGTACACTTTTGGATAGAAGCCTGTAGCTTCTACACACAATGGCATATCGATCTCTTTTTCAAAGAACGTTTCAGTCATAATTGTGTCGAACGTGATCATTGGCTCAACAAAGCTAAGCTTGCCGTTGTACGAACCCCACAACATAGTTTCTGTAAATACGCCACCGTTGTATTCAGGTGTATCTTCGTAATACCAGTGAACACCTTGACTTGGCACGTTGATATAGCTGCCGTCAGGGAAAGTTTGCGCAATTGATGTTGGTGGCATGTATTCTGCTGGAGGCAGAATTTGACCTTCCGGATCTGCAAACTGAATAGCTGCTAACTCTTCTTTTTCAAAGAATGATAAGTGAATATCAAAGTGTGCAATGTCATAGATGTTGGTTGGCGCGTGACCCGCTGGATTCCATGAGAAATAAGAATGCTTGAATGGGCTTCCAGCTAGACGAGGAAAGTCTAAGTAAGCATCATGGTGCGTCGCTTCAGTAGGCAGATTATTAATATCAAGAATTTCTGGTGAGAAAGTCATACCAATTTTATAGTATCCACCTGCTGCAAGAGAAATCCATGTATTAACAGTACCACCACCAAGGTGCATCACTTCACCATATACTCGTAGAGTATGCATGCCATCATCGAAGACTTGCTTCCCGAATACTTCAGGGTTTGTTACTGGATATTTATTTTCGACTAACTGAGTTGCTGCTGAAGCAGAAGTTGAGATTAGTCCGATTAATGCTAGAGATTTTAAATTCATTCTGAATTTTCCTTATTTTTGGTTAAAACCAACCTCGCCGCAGCAAAAACCACGCCATGTAAATAAAAAACTAATTTTTGTTAGCTATTATTCATTCTTAACGGAGAAAATTTATCTATTTAAATATTGAATTACTTATGAAATCCGACATAAATGACCACCTTACTCTATTAACTTTAAGAGTCATTCTTAAGACTTTATTAGCACTTTTTAAAATTTCCTCACGTTGTAGATAGCAAATTATTCATATCCCTCTCAGTGATGTACCAAAAGTAGTACATAGTGAAATATTTCTGGTACATGAGGTAAAATTTGGAATACTTTATTAATCCAGAGTATTTATTTCTCAGGTTATACAGCGCTTTCTAAAAAAGACTAAACAAGTCTCAATTAGTAATAATTATTATTTGCTTTTTGAGTTTTTATTAATTTGATAGAGTGGCTGCACGTGAATATCAATTGAAAAAGCAAGAGGAGCTATGCTGTAAGTGCACTTTGGGGATTTCGTATTGTCGGCCATAGAGTATAGCGAACTTCTTTAGCCATAGCCTGATAGAAAAGGATAAGAACTTTTTGATATATTTTTATTGTATAAAAGAATAAAAATAGCTATGTAATATAAAGTTTTATAACTGAAAGGATAAGATTATCACTATATAAAAACCATAAATTTATATAAGACTTATTGCTAATAGACATTATTAAAAATACAAAATTTCAAATTATTTTAATTGTTAATACAAATTAAAAGTTAATGAAAAATTAAGGATTTAGTCCTTTACAGGTGATTTTATGTATTTTTTTAGAATAATTCTTGATGAGGGTAAGTTTACTATTTCATTGTTAGTCGCAAGCACCCCTACAACTAAAACAACAAACAAGTATTGATTAAATATAGTAAATGTAAATGCACTAAGCATACAAGGTAGTATATGATTGGTATTGCAGTAGAATTGTACCCTCATGTACAGTAAGCCCTACATTAAGCAGACCCTAGCTTCTCTCAATACCAATCACACCATTGTGAAAATAGGTTTAGCCTCTTGGAATAAACCCGACCGCGTTATATACCGCTTTTAACGTTTGCTCTGCACGAGCGCCTGCTTTCTCAGCACCTTTACGCATAATTTCGTCCAACAAAGCACGATCTTCACGGATTTCTTTAAAGCGGGCTTGTATTGGGTTTAGCATATTAACAACGGCTTCTGCTGTATCTTTTTTCAAGTGTCCATACATTTTGTCTTCGTACTCCGGAACTAATTCCTCAACAGAACGTTTAGTTGCAACACTCAGCAAAGTTAATAAATTAGATACACCCGGCTTTTCAGTACGATCAAAGTAGATACGCGCTTGTTCATCAGAATCGGTGACAGCCTTTTTCAGCTTTTTCTCAATTTTTTTCGGCTCATCAAGCAGCATCACAAAAGCGTTTGGATTATCGTCCGATTTTGACATCTTTTTCAACGGATCTTGCAGGCTCATCACTCGCGCGCCAACCTCAGGAATATAAGGTTCAGGTACCTTAAACACATCACCGTATAGGTTATTAAAGCGCGTCGCAATATCACGTGTCAGTTCAAGATGTTGCTTTTGATCCTCGCCCACAGGCACTTGATCAGCTTGATACAATAAAATATCTGCCGCTTGTAGAACAGGATATGCAAATAATCCTACATTAACGTTGTTTGAGTGTTTTGCTGACTTATCTTTAAACTGCGTCATACGGTTTAACTCGCCCATCTGGGCATAGCAGTTTAACACCCAACCCAACTGCGCATGCTCTGGTACCTGTGACTGTACGAACAGCGCTGATTTATCTGGATCTATTCCACATGCGGTATAAAGCGCAACACCATCAAGTACACGCTCGCGTAATTGAGCAGGGTCTTGACGCACAGTAATAGCATGTAAATCAACTAGCATAAAGTGACAATCATGGTCATTTTGTAGTTTAAGCCACTGGTTTATGGCACCTACGTAATTGCCTATTGTCATACCACCGGTTGGCTGAATACCACTTAATACTACAGGTTTACTCATGTCGTTCCTTTATTTTTTCATTGAATTAACGTTGATTGATAATGGGAATAATATCTAAGAATCCATCACAAAGGTACTGTGGATTGAACTCTTTCAAATCGAATCCTTGATTATACCCATAATTAAGCGCAATCACAGGTATGTTGGCACCCTGTGCCGCTAAAATATCGCTTTTGGAATCGCCTACCATAATCAACTTATCTGTCGGTATCCCTAAGCGTTCTGCTGCCAGCATTAGTGGTGCTGGTGAGGGCTTTTTGTCTGTATCATCACCACACACAATACAAGTAAAGTGCGATGTGAGGTTTAATTTATCCAGCAGTTTTAATGTAAATGCGCGGTTTTTATTGGTCACTACGGCTTTTGGCACATTCGCAAATGCAGATAGTCCCGTTTCAACATGTGGATATAATCCAGCATACTGACCCACTAATTCATCATAGTGTACTTTAAAACGCTCAACGGCGGTGTGCACCAAACTTTCCGATAAGTTTTCACTGACCTCATTACTACCGCTGAGACCTCTTTTTACCAACATATCGATACCATTGCCGACCCATTCACGAACCAGCGCATGGCTAACAATAGGATGGGCAAGCTCAGAAAGCGTTAAATTGAGCGCCATGTACATATCCTCGACGCTATCAACTAGTGTGCCATCGAGATCAAATAGAATCCCCTCAAAACGCATTATTTTACCTTTGCCAGTTCTTGACGCATTGCATCGATAACGGCTTTATAGTCGGGCTGGTTAAAAATCGCAGAACCAGCAACAAACATGTCAGCACCTGCAGCCGCAACCTCAGCAATGTTATCGACTTTAATGCCACCATCAACTTCAAGACGAATATCACGACCAGAAGACTCGATACGTGCCCTCGCTTCTTTTAACTTTTCTAGCGTGTGCGGGATAAAGCTTTGCCCACCAAAACCTGGATTTACCGACATCAATAAGATCTGATCTATTTTATCCATAACATGATCGAGATAATGAAGCGGCGTACCTGGGTTAAACACCAAGCCCGCTTTACATCCAGATTCTTTGATCAATGCTAGGCTGCGATCAATATGATCACTTGCTTCAGGATGAAAAGTGATAATACTTGCACCTGCTTTGGCAAACTCAGGGATCAAACTGTCGACAGGTTTAATCATCAAGTGCACATCAATTGGCGCAGTCACACCGTAATTTCTCAGTGCCTCACAAATCATTGGACCAAAAGTTAAGTTAGGTACATAGTGGTTATCCATCACATCAAAATGGACAACATCAGCGCCTGCTGCCAATACCTTTTCAACATCCTCTCCAAGCCTTGCAAAATCTGCGGATAGAATCGACGGTGCAATTAAAAAATCAGACATACTTTACCCCTAAACGTAAGACCCCGATACTGTACCGTAAATTGGCTAGAAAGTCTGCGAATTACGACCTTTTAAGATTGTGCAATAAACGAACATTGTGTATTATTATCCAATATCTATTTTCTGGGGATAGGGTTATGGTTTCTAGATATAAAGCACGGATTGCTCTGCTGTCGGCAGTGCTCGCCGTATCAGCAGGGGTACTTTCTTTTGATAATAGCCAAGAGTTTGCCACCAACTACAACGCATGTGTATGTAATTCAAATAGTTTAAGCCAACGTGTTAGTACTTCAGAGTGTCAACGTGAAGCACATACAAGTTGGGCTGCGTGGCTGACAGGTGGCAGTGCCAATGGTCAATTTCATTACTTAGATCTGTTAGAGCTATTAATTGGTTCTAAGGACAATCAAAGCAGTAGTAAAGTTTCATCTCCTTATTAATCGACCATTGGTCTGAGAGGTAAACACTATGGCTTCTTCTACTAATAAACTCGCACTAGTCCAAAGTGTATGCGCAGCAATGTTTGGTGTGCAGAGTGGCCAAAAACAAGAGTATGACTTTAGTAAAAAGCGCTTTTGGCCATTTGCTTTGGCTGGTGTTTTGTTTGTCTTTTTGTTTGTGGTAGGTCTTATTTGGTTTGTTAATGGCGTGGTTTTAGCCTAGCTGACCGGCTTATTTTTTTGGTTGGTGATACAGCGCCATTAGCTCGTTGACCTTATTACGCCCATTGCCTTTGGGGCTGATGGTTCGTTTTACTTTAATCACATCTAAACTGGCCTGATTATAAATCTTCCGAGTCCACACTGTATCATGATTTGATATGAGCACAGGCGTTTGCTGCTCAAAAGCCGCTGTTTCCGCTAAGTTTGCAAGCTCAGCCTGATCGTCCAAATTAAATCCACCTTTTGCGTAACTCGTAAAAGAAGCCGTCTTACTCAATGGAACATACGGGGGATCACAATACACTACCGCATTTTTGGGTATATTCTCAAATACTTGACTGTAGCTCTTACAAGTAAAAGTCGCACGCTGCGCCTTCTCAGCAAACACGTATAGTTCATGCTCTGGAAAATAAGGTTTTTTATACTTACCAAAGGGTACGTTAAAAATACCTTTAAGGTTATAGCGGCACAAACCATTATAGCCATGGCGATTCATATACAAAAATAAGATTGCACGCTCATATACATCAATGCTTTCGTTGAACTGTTGACGATAGGCGTAATACGCATCTGGATGATTATTTAGATCGACAAATAAACGTTTAGCATCAGCAATAAACTCATCTGGAATTCGCTTTAACTCTTTATAGAGATTAATCAGATCTGCGTTAATGTCGTTGAGTACATAGTGTTTAAACTGCGTATTCAAAAAAACAGATCCCGCTCCAACAAAAGGCTCAACTAGTGTATCAGCTTCATAACTGGCTAATTGTAAGCGCTTAGAAATATCTTCTACTAAGCTGTATTTTCCGCCTGCCCATTTTAAGAAGGCTCTAGTCTTTTGTTGCATGCTCGTTCTATGTCGTGAGTGGTTGCGCGATTTTACACTAAATGTGGCTAATTACCGAGAGACTGAGCAATTTCTTGCTTAATTTTACTGACTCTTTTAAAAAACGGTTGCCCTTTACGCAATGCTTCGGGCAATTCAGCCTTCGCTTGCTTTGCCATGTCTAAATTAGGATACACATCTGATGTAACAACAAACCAAGTTCGCCCATTTCTTATCACTGAAAACTGCCGCATAACCACATCATTATGCTCCGCCATGAATGCAGCGGCTATCCCAACCTCAGTCACTGCAAGTAGTTGTATGACCCACTCTTCATCCGTTCGATTGCTATACCATTCATTACCTGAAATAGGCTCAGATGCTACCGGTTGGCGCTCAGCACTAACAATAGCGGTGGTATTTTCAGAGGTGCCAACCTTGAGCTCATCATCTTGAGGCTCCATACTTTGGTTAACTTGCGCCTCATTGTGTAGCATTTTTTTCTCTTTCTTCTCAGCTTCCATTAACGCCGACAATATACTCCCAACGGCAGCGATTTCCCCTTCATCAGTATTAAGGGCAGCCGGTGGTTGCTCCTGTAATGTCGTGCCTGGCACTTCACTTTCCTTTTGAGACGTATTCGACGGTTCAAAAACAGATTGTGCATTGAGCGCTGTTGCGACGCTTTGCGTGTTCGTTTGCGTCGGTGCCCAATATTGCTTTATTTCTTGTTGATAGACCAAAGCGACCATAGAAGCTGTCAACACTAAGCATAGTGCGATGATATACCACTGCCACTGTGTTTTTACGCGATCTTTTGACCCCGTCTCACGTAGATCCAAACGCTGCGATTCCGGTTGCCACGATAACAAAACACTGGGGTTACCCCGTGCTTCTGCTACAAAGGTGTTGAAAATAGGATCTTCATCAGGTGGAAGATCTTTGTAAAACATCGTCATCAGGCGCTTACTCTCAAGTAATGAAAGTGGCTCTATATGAATGTCTAGGCTACCTGGAAGGAGTTGTGGTTGCTGTGCTGTCGCTAAAATATAAATAGTTTCTCGGGCTGTTGTTGCTAGTTTTTGTAACTGTAGCGCCAACTCTTCAGTCAAATGCCGAGCATTGTCTAAAACCCATAAGCATGGCCCACAAGGCTGCTCGTCATGAAGCAACATAAAGTTTTCGCTAAGAGAAAGTTTTTGATCGATAAGAGGACTGCGAAAACTATGCTCAAGTAGCTGATGTATAACATCAAACTCTTTGGTATTGGCAGAGAGTTTTACAAAAGCTTTATTAAACTCTGGGTATTTATCAGTAAGAAATGACTCAGCAAGATAGCTTTTGCCAAGACCAGACGACCCGACTAAGGTTATCAGGTTTTGCCCATAATCGAACTGCATAGCAATTCTATCTACCAACGCAGATCTGCTTGGTAAAATTTGCGACTGCATTTAACGCCCTATCAGAGTGACCACATCTTCATCGCTTACGTCATCAACCAAAGCGCATTGTCCCAGCTGTGTTGGCAGTATAAAGCGAATTTTACCTTGTTTATTCTTCTTATCTTTACGCATGTGGAGTAAAAACTGCTCTGCGGTCATTTCGCTTGGTGGCTCTATTGGCAACTGATATAAGGCAATGACCTGAGCGATTTTTTCTACCTCTTCACTGTTCAACCAGTCTCGTCGACATGCCAATCGTGAAGCTATCATCATGCCTGCAGCAACCGCTTCGCCATGTAACCATTTTCCATAACCCATTTGCGCTTCAATCGCATGACCGAAGGTATGACCTAAGTTTAGTAATGCGCGAAGCCCTGCCTCTGTTTCATCTTTGGCTACAATTTCAGCTTTTATTGCACAGCATTTATAAATCACTTGCTGTAGGGTTTCTGTATCCAATGCGTTTAACTGGCTATGCTGCGCAGCTAACGTATCAAGGAACGCAGCATCGTAAATCAACGCATATTTGATGACTTCAGCCATACCCGCAGCAAATTCTCTTGCAGGCAAAGTAGATAACGTCTTGGTATCAATAAAAACAGCTTTTGGCTGATAGAAAGCGCCAATCATATTTTTACCAAGAGGATGGTTTACTGCTGTTTTGCCACCGACAGAAGAGTCGACTTGTGATAATAACGTCGTTGGTATTTGTATAAACGCGACTCCACGTTGATAACAAGCGGCAACAAAGCCCGTTAAATCACCAACGACACCACCACCGAGTGCAATTAAACACGTATCTCGTCCACAATTGTGCTCGAGTAAAAAAGCGGAAATCTTTTCAAACCACTCAAGCGATTTAAACTGCTCGCCATCCGGAATAATGAAGTGCAGCGGAGATTGTGTATCAAAAACACCAAGTAGCTTGTCCAAATATATAGGAGCAACAGTAGAGTTAGTGATAATAACAGGACGATTTTGACCGACATATTGCTTAAGTCGCACTTCGTCAGATAAGAGGTGTTCACCAATAAAGATGGGGTAGCTGCGCTCGTTTAAATCAACCTTTAATTCAAGCATGGCTTCCCCTCCTACGGTGTTTTAATTAGAAATCTAACTTTTCAATAATTTGGTTTGCAACTACTTTCGCGCTTTGCTCATCCGTTCGAACAACGTGATCGGCCACTTCTCTATAAAGTGGTTCACGCTCATCGGCTAAGCGCTCTAGTACGTCACGTGAGTCTTCACTGGTTTGTAGTAATGGACGACGCTTATCACGCTGAGTACGAGCTACCTGTTTTTCGATTGGCGTTTCTAGGTAAACAACAATACCACGCGCAGACAATTTGTTGCGCACTTCTTTGCTGATCACTGAACCGCCACCTGTCGCTAACACAATGCCTTGCATTTCTGTCAGATCAGAGATGACGCTTTCTTCACGCTTGCGGAACCCTTCTTCACCTTCGATATCAAAAACCCAAGAAATATCTGCACCAGTACGACGCTCTATCTCCTGATCTGAATCGAAAAATTCAAGGTGTAATTGATCTGCAATGTGACGACCAATCGTGCTTTTACCAGCCCCCATCGGGCCTACTAGAAATATATTACGTTTCTCAGCCATATCTTTTTAGTACAAACGAACTCTAAAATTTGAAATAAAACCCCGCCTAACGACCTGGCCCCAAAATTAAGGAGGGGATTATCTCAGTAATCCGTGAACAATTTCAAGTCAAACTGCGCAAAAAGCGCAATACTTTTATTGTTACGGGCCTATAAACTGTCTTGAATGATCTTAGGTGTTACAAATATCAACAGTTCCCGCTTCTCGTTAATATCACGAGAATTCTTAAACAATAGACCTAAATATGGAATATCGCCCAACACCGGGATCTTACTTACTGCTGTTTTTACCTCTTGCTGATAAATACCACCAAGAACGATAGTTTGACCATTTTCAACCAGAACTTGTGTTTGGATCTCTTGGGTATTGATTGCTGTTGCTGGGCCATTTGGCGTCTGCACAGTATCACCTTTAGTATCTTGTGTAATCACTAAGTCGAGAATTATTTTGTTGTCAGGGGTAATTTGTGGTGTTACCTCTAAGCTGAGTACCGCTTTTTTAAAGCTAACCGTGGTCGCTCCACTAGAAGATGCCTCCACATAGGGTATTTCTGTTCCCTGCTCAATCCGCGCTTTTTTCTGGTTCGCCGTTGTAATGCTTGGGGTTGCGATTATCTCACCTTTATTTTCTTGTTCTAGGGCTGACAGCTCTAAATCAATCAAGGTGCCATCAGCAAGCTTTGCGATATGCATACCGATACTACCTGCAGGTACCCCCTTAACCCCCAAGTTTACATTTAGGCGGTTATCTAACGAAGGAATAATGCCATTAGAAAGTGAGTTGGCCCCTTCGAGTGTACCGGAGATAGCATCACTCCCTTGCTGATCGCTGAACCCCCAACGTACGCCTAAATCTTCTTGTACGGTATCATCCACCGTCACCATTCGCGATTCAATCCGCACTTGCTTCACAGGTACATCCAGAGTTTCAACCATACGGCGGATGCTTTCAATACTACGCGATGTGTCTTTTATCAATAGGGTGTTGGTACGCTTATCCACAGAGACACTGCCTCGATGGCTAATAATAGAGTTAATGTCGGTTTTCAGCAAATCAGCAAATTCTTCCGCTTTTGCGTAATTGAGCTGAATATATTCGCTATATAATGGCTCCAGCTCTTCAACTTGCTGACGTGCTTGTAACTCTTTCGCCTCTCTCGCAGCTAGCTCTTCCGATGGTGCCACCATTAAGATCGAGCCGTCCATGCGTTTATCTAACCCTTTTACCCGCAACACCACATCAAGCGCCTGGTCCCATGGTACCCCATCTAAGCGCAGTGTGATGTTCCCAGAAACAGTATCACTGGTGACTAAGTTAAAGTTATTAGTGTCGGCGATAATTTGTAGCACAGAACGAATAGGAATATCTTGAAAATTCAAAGTAATAGGTTGACCTTTATACTCTTTCTGATCTCCAAACGTTTTGTTACCTTCATCTTTTTCTACGGCCAATGTAAAGATATTATCAAGCTGCTGATATGAGAACTTAAATGCCGCATTTGGTTCAATGACGATGCGGCTTTTATTCTCTTCTTTGAAAGTCTCAATGCGCGACACCACAGTACCGAAGTCTAATACATCTAGTTCGTATAACAGATCCTCTGCAATATCAATATGATGGAAATCAGCGATAATTTTGCCACCACGCTCTTGGACATCAATAGCGGCTTGATTATGTTCAAGAAAAGCTAAAATTTTACCTTCGCCTTGTTCACCACGGCGAAAGTCAATCGCTTGAATTTGATTGATAAAAGAGGTTACTTTTTCGCTTTGATCTTGCTCTGAAACAATAGGTTGACCAGAAACCTCTACAATCACCAAATTATTTTTCACTTCCGTCTTGTAGAGCTTGAGTTCGTCCATATTAATCGCAACAGTAAATCCGCCATCGCGCAGTTGACTGGTGATACCTTTGATACCTGCTTTGTTAATTTCCAGCATCTTTAAGCTTTCTTCAAATTCAGCTTGCTGAAAGAACAGTTCAAGACTTGTGTTTTCACCATTAACACTCACACTCGGTTCACCGCTCAGCTTTTCATCAAATACCAGCTGAAGCTGAGTTTCCCCAGTTGGAACCGGGTTATAGCGAATGTCATATAACATTGGAATAGCCTGAGCAATTGATGACAGGCCAACAAATGCAGCTCCTAGCACTGACTGAATTATCGTTCGAGTGCCTCTATACGTTAATGTTCTTTGATTATTGTTAGTATTCACTCGAGCCACCTTGTTCTGCCTCTAACATTTCCACTTTGGTTAGTCGTTCTTTCCAACATCCCGTTCCATCAGGAATTAATTCTAACAGCTCTAAATGATCCGCTTGTACACTGAGCACTTTACCATGGTAAAGTCCCATATATTCACCGCGCTGTATTCTATATAAGCCTTGTGTTGCCGCTTCGATTAGCGCCCAACGACCATTCTCTTTTGCAATTATCCCTTTCATTCTTAAATTGTCTAAAGGATACTTTTCTAGTGGGTATCTATTTCTATCAGGATCTGGATGTAAACAGTTTTTGACCTGAACCATCTTGTTCTCAATCACTTCTGGTTGCGGCGCTACAAATGGGCTACGTAATTGAGATGCACTATATTTAAAAGGCTCGTAGTTTTGCATTTCAGGAATAGGCTCTATCTTTGGTATCGAGCTGGCCTTAACTTGGTCGATAAACTCCTTTTGTTCAGCAGTGCTATCGTTGCATCCTGACATGAACAACACCGACAATGTACAGAGCAACAGTCGGATCATCTCTGGCCTCCTTGTTCATAGCGGTACGTCTTAGCCACCACGCTAAAAACCAGCTCCCCATTGCCAGCATTCTCAATTCTAAAGTCATGTAAGCTAACAATTCGAGGTAATTCTGACACTTTACTGACAAATTCACCAAACTCATGGTATTTACCAATAACTTCTAATTTAATGGGTAATTCGGTGTAAAACTCTTTACGTATTTCAGGCATCCAGCCGATTTTTAAAAACGTTAAACCGCTAGAAGTGCCAACATAAGTTAAATCGTCAAGTAATCCTGGGGTTTCATTTGAACTTGGTAAGCGTCGTAACAACTCAGTAAATTGCGCCTCCATATCAATCATTTGCTGTTTATATAACTCTAAGTTATTTGCTCTTGCATACTTGATACGATAACTCGTTCTAAGCTCTTGCTCTTTTTTCAGCGCTTGTTCATATCGATCAATGGAGCTTGAGACCATCAAGTTATACCCTAGAATGATCATC
The DNA here is from genome assembly GCF_013366255.1 of Pseudoalteromonas sp. McH1-7. NCBI lineage: Bacteria > Pseudomonadati > Pseudomonadota > Gammaproteobacteria > Alteromonadales > Pseudoalteromonadaceae > Pseudoalteromonas > Pseudoalteromonas sp. McH1-7. The sequence goes on from NZ_JABWPQ010000007.1 coordinate 145,728, forward strand.
AAAATGACCACCAAAATAGAACATAAAACTTTAACAGGAAACGGCCAGTGACCGATATTATCAAGCTCTAATTCATTCCAATCTATTTCTTTTAAACTATTTAAGTCAAAGCTCATCTACTTACCCTCCACCCTATTTCGCTTTATCAGCTAGGCTAATGTCATCATGAGATTTGACATAAAAGTGCATCGTAAAATCACTTAATAGTTTTGAACTCTGCTCGCCAGCTACAATCCCTTGGATCACTGGCCGTTCAAGCAAGTATGATGATTCAACTTGTCTTAACATTTGTGACAAACGGTTGTTAGACTCACTGCGACCTATCACTTTAATCATATTACCTTGCCTATCAAGACTAGTGAGGTAGACCCCAGCGGGCACAACCCGAGCAATTTCATCTATGATTTGTGTCCCTAAGCTGCGATTTAGCTGCAACTCTTCGATTAGTCTAATACGGCGTTGCAAGTTTTCTTTTTGCTTGTTTAGATCATTAATTTCTACAATACGCGTATCCAATAATGATATTTCACTTTCTAGATAACGGTTTTTTATTTCTTGTCCTGTTTTTAAACCATCATAGAAGCTACCGGCTAGATACATAAAAAGTAAACAAGTTGCAATAATCGCCGCAATAATGGTCAAAAAGATCTGCTGAGATGCTTGTCTTTGTTGCTCTCGCCAGGGAAGTAGATTTATATGTGGCATGATGAAAAGCTCCGTAGTGCCAAGCCCGTAGCCAACGCAAATTGAGCCTTGTGCTTTTGTAGAACATGCCTGTCCACTTTAGGTGCGATCTCCATTTCTGTGAATGGATCAGCCACAATCGTGTGGATACCTAACTCATCGATCAATAGTTTATCTAGCCCTTCCACCAGCGCCGTCCCCCCAGTTAACACAATATAATCAATGTGATCTTTACCACTAGTGGTCATAAACATCTGAACTGCGCGACGTATCTGTTGAAGTAATGAGGTTTGAAAAGGGGCCAGAACCTCGAACGTATAGTTAGGAGGCAAATCCCCTGTCGTTTTCGCAAGTTCAGCTTCATCGTATGTCTTATTATAATAAGCCACGATACTATTGGTATACTGTTCTCCGCCAAACACTTGATCTCGGGTATAAATCGTTTTTCCTGATTGAATAACGCTGATGAGCGTAAGTACAGCACCAATGTCTATCATCGCCACGACTTTATCAAAAGCATCGTTTGGTAACTCAGGGTAAATTACATCCATCGCTCGACTCAACGCATAGTTTTCAACGTCCACGACTTTCGCTTTATATCCAGCCTCCTCCAAAGCACCAACTCGTGCCTGCACACTCTCAGTTCGTGCTGCTGATAACAAGACATTTACCTTAGAGGGATCCGCTTCGTTTACACCTATCTTTTCAAAGTCTAGACTTACTTCGTCTAATGGGTATGGAATTAAGCTATCTGCTTCAATTGCTATCTGAGACTCAAGTTCAGCATCAGTTAATGACACGTCCATAAAGATCACTTTGGTAATGACAGTCTGACCAGATACAGCAACTGCAGCAGATTGTGTAAGTTTTGGAATGCGCCGCTTCATTTTAGTGATCGCATTGCCAATAGCCTCAATATCTTGAATGGCTCTTTCATTTACTGCGCCTTTAGGAATAGGCTCAATGGCAACGGCTTCGACACGATAGCTGGAACTGGTTTTAGACAGCAACACCGCTTTGACACAATGAGAACCAATGTCGATCCCAATCATCAGAGGTGCTTGTTTTTTTAGTAGTTTGCTCAGCATGTGAAGCGCTCGTTTCCTTTTCAGTTTGTGTTCTATAAAAATTTAGCACACAAAAATATTAATCGTTTTTTAATCAAGATATACTAGCAGTGTCTACCTGTAATTGGGAGTCTAACTAGGGATAATTCCGTGAAATTATTGAAAAGATTTTTACAATTCGCTTTTGTTTGTACCCTTTTAGGCGTATTGACACTTATCAGCCTTTATTATTATGTCAAATCTGACATACCAAGTGTAGAGGTTTTGAAGGATGTTCAATTACAAACCCCTATGCAAGTCTTCACACGGGACGGCAAATTAATCAATCAATTCGGTGAGAAGCGCAGAATACCTGTACGTCTACAAGATGTTCCTGAACCGATGCGTAACGCTTTTTTGGCCACAGAAGATAACCGTTTTTATGATCATTTCGGAATAGACCCAATAGGAATTGTCAGATCAGCATTAGTACTGATCACAACCGGTCAAAAGAAACAAGGGGCAAGCACATTGACCATGCAACTTGCGAGAAACTTTTTCTTAACACGAGAGAAAGCCTATATTCGTAAAGTTAAGGAAATCTTTATTGCGTTGCATATTGAGCAGTTATTAACAAAAGATGAAATTTTCGAGCTGTATTTGAACAAAATCGAGCTGGGAAATCGTGCTTTTGGTATTGGTGCGGCAGCCCAAGTTTATTATGGCCGCACACTTTCTGAACTAACTCTACCTGAAATGGCCATGATAGCAGGGTTACCCAAAGCACCTTCGGCACTGAACCCCATTCGTAATCCAGAGCGCGCAAAAAGTCGTCGCAATGTTGTACTAGGCCGTATGTTAGCTGAAAAATATATTACCCAAGCAGAATATCATGCAGCGACTCAAGCCCCTATCACGGCAAAATTTCATGGTGCAGAAATCGAGCTGTATGCCCCTTATATTTCAGAGATGGTTCGCGCGTACATGGTAGAGCGCTACGGGACAGACAAAGCCTATAACTCGGGCATGAGAGTGTACACAAGTGTTGAATCAGAAGTACAACTAGCAGCGCAGCATGCGTTAGTCGACAACTTACATGCGTATGACATGCGTCATGGCTTTCGAGGCCCAGAAGCCATTTACTGGAACGCACAGAGTGAATCACCGTTAAGCCATGGAGGAATTGTAAGCCGCCTCAGAAAAGTCAATGAAATCGGATCATTAAAAGCTGCGGTGGTGTTAAGTATTACTGAACAAAGCGCTGAAGTCCTGCTTAAAAGTGGTGAACAAATAACTCTAACATGGCCAGGCTTAAGCTGGGCACGACAATACATCAGCGAGACACGACAAAGTTTACCACCAAAAACGACAGCGGATATTCTTGCACCTGGTATGCAAGTATTTGTGCGCAAGCAAGACAATCTTTGGATGCTAAGTCAGTTGCCTCAAGCTTCCAGTGCGCTTGTATCGCTCGACCCTAATGATGGCCGTGTAAAAGCCATCGTCGGTGGCTATAGTTTTGAACTTAGCCAATACAACCGAGCAACCCAAGCTAAACGACAAGTTGGCTCAAATATTAAACCTTTTATCTACTCGTCAGCATTAGAGCAGGGCTACACTCTTGCTACTATTATCAATGATGCGCCAATTAACCATTGGGATAAGAGTGTTGGTGTCGCGTGGAGACCAAAAAATAGCCCGGAGGTCTACAATGGACCTATTCGGATCCGCCGTGCTTTGGCTCAATCCAAAAACGTTGTCTCGGTGCGTCTCATCAAAGGTGTTGGGATCAATACGGCCGCAGACCATCTACTCAAATTTGGGTTTCAAGATGCTGATATTAATCGTAGCGAGTCGTTAGCGCTCGGCAGCGCAGCACTCACTCCCATTGAAATGGCAAGAGGAATGGCAACTTTTGCTAACGGTGGGCATCTGATTGAACCGTATTTTATTGATAAGATCACAGATTCATTTGGAACTGAATTAGGCTCTGCAGTACCACTGATTGTTTGTGATGAGCAACAACTAGAAGAGCAGCCTGAGCGCTGTGCGCCACAAATTATTTCTGAACAAAATGCTTTTTTGATTGCTGATGCCTTACACAGTGCAATTTGGGGCGGTGGTAGCTGGAAACACAAGACCGGATGGAGTGGTACAGGTTGGCGTGGTCAGTGGCTAAAGCGCCGTGATCTTGCAGGCAAAACAGGTACAACGAATGACTCAGTTGATACATGGTTTACCGGCTTTAATCGAAATGTTCTCACCACAGTATGGGTTGGATTTGATGATGCTAGCAAATCACTAGGTCGCGCTGCGTATAATGCTAATCTGGGTAAAAACCAGCTCGTTGGTGCCGAAGCTGGGGCGATTTCAGCGCAGCCGGCTTGGATAAACTTTATGCGCGAAGCACTCAAAGATGAACCTTTAGCACCAATAGAGCCGCCACCGGGTCTTATTTCAACCCGCATTGATTTAAAAACTGGGCTTTTGTCTCGCAAGAACGATCATACCTCTCGCTTTGAATATTTCGAGCAAGGTACAGCTCCCACTAAGTACGTGTTAGATACTGATAGCAGCACACCATTTGACAATAGTGCGCCGCTACCAACACACGAAGAATTGTTCTAAACAAAAAATGCCGATGCCTGTATCGGCATTTTTGTTAGTAGTTAAGACCAGGATACAGAGTGGACTGACGGATTACATTTAGAACCAACTATCTTAATCAATTGGTCTATTATAAGACGAGAAAATAGACCACTTAATTAAGCAAATTGGTATAACTAGCTGAAGTTCAGGTTATTTCAAATTTTGCGTCAACCAGAACAAATCTGAATGGATCCCAGCAGCGGTCACTTCTTTACCGGCACCAGGGCCTTGGATCACCAGCGGGTTTTGCTCATACCATTTTGTGTGGATCACAAAAATATTGTCACCGGGCGTTAAATTAGCAATGGCGGCACCATTGGGTACATGTGCAATCCCAACTTTTGCACAGACATGACCATTGTTCGCAATTTCCAGCGCCCCTGTGTAACGTAGTACAGCGTCATTTTCACGGGCTTTGGCGTCGTGTTCAGCGTAAAAGTCATCAAGCTGTTGGCGATTTTCCAAAAATTGTAACCACGAGCCTTGCGCCAGGTTATCTGGCATTAATGGTTCTAGTTCAATCTCATCTAACTCAAGTTCAATACCCAACTCTCTTGCCAAAATTAGCAACTTTCTCTGCATATCACGACCAGACAGGTCTTCTCTTGGATCAGGTTCGGTAAACCCAAGCGCTTGTGCGCCCAGTACTAACTCAGAAAAAGCCTCAGAGCCGTCATAACGACTGCACAGCCAAGATAGAGTACCAGAGAAAACCCCCTCGATTCTCACAATTTCGTCGCCGCTATTTTGCAGATCCGCTAAGGCAAAGTTAACAGGCAACCCAGCTCCAACACTGGTGTTATAACGCCATAATAAGTTACGTTCTTGCAGTTTTTGCCGTAGTTGTGTGTACCAGCTGTGCTTCGCTGTACCAGCGTATTTATTGGCGCTGATCAGATGACAGTCATGTTCTACAAACTGTGGATATAATGCACTAAAGCGCTCGCTTGCGGTAATATCAATAATTACTTTATGTTCGTAATCAAGCTCTTTGATGCGAGTAAATAATTCAGCTTCGTTATATTCTATGGCTTCATTTTGCCATTGCTGCTGCCATTGGGCTAAGTTTAATCCGCTTGGACAAAACAACATTTGTTTTGAGCGCAACAATCCTACCAACTTCAGATCAAAGTGCTCACTCAGTTTGTCAAACTGATCTTTACACTGCTCAATAAAAACCTCACCCACATTGCCAACACCTGCAACGATGACCGCGAGCTCTCTGCCTTTATTGACAAGCCGTTCATGTAATACTGCCAAAACATCACTATCAATAGACTGATCAGTCAGCACTAAACTATAGTTTTGTGCTTGTAATACAAAACGGGTCACTATCGCATTGTCGTCTAGCAATTCTAAAGCTTGCAGATGTAACCCTGCGATATCTTGGCTTGGCGCAACGACAGCAAAGCCTTGCACTTGTGATTCAATGATATTTGCACGAGGCTCTAAGGCATTGATAACCAGATGGCTAAACTCGGATGGCACCAATAAATGCGCCTCTCCACCTTTGATAAAATGATGAATACTATGCTGTATTAGTTGGCTAAGCTGTTTTACTTCACCACTATTTAATTTTTCAACACGCAGTAAATCTAGTTGTCCAAAAGTAGTGATAAAGCGCTTCTCTTTACTATAACCTGCTTTAACAATTTCAGTGCCTAGTGCGTCTGAGTCAAAACTACTTCGCACTTGTAGTTTTATATCAGTACCTTTCAAGGGAGAGAGTGTTTTTGCATGCAGGACAGGGTTCCCCAAACGTGCTAATAATTCAGCCTGACTTCGACATACTTTAGCGTATTTTATTGCACTACTGACTTTACGTGGATCGGTACTAAATACGCCTGTGGTATCTGTCCAAATCGATACCTGAGTGGCATCAATATAATTGGCCAGTAAAGTCGCACTGTAATCGCTTCCATTGCGCCCCAAAGTCACAGTTTCACCTTGACTATCTGCTGCAATAAAGCCGGTAACAATATGCACAGCATTGTCACCAATTGCGCTGTAACACACCTCTTTATTCAACGCATGTAATAATACACCATCCTGTTGCACAAATAGTTTTCTAGCGTCAATATCCCGAGCTTCAATACCTTGTGAGCTTAAGTAATTGGCTAGGACACGAGCCGACCACAACTCCCCATGCGCCAGTAGACTGGCATAGTGAAGTGTGCGTGCTTCACGCGCTTGCGCAAGGGCCTGCAATTCGTTCACGAGCTGCTTGAGCAAAGCAGCATGCCTATCGCCGGTAAACAACGCATCTATTAATTCACGTTGATGGTTTTCAACTTGTAACAAGACGTCGTTAAAAGCGCGCACATCTTGCTGCTCAAAACTCTGCCATAGCTTCACCAAAGTATTGGTTGTTTTTCCCGCAGCTGAAACCACTACGCTATCACCTAACTGACACTGCTCTAATATTATCTTAGCAACAGCCTGATAGCGCTCTGCAGAGCTTAAACTAGAACCACCAAACTTATGTACTACTTTTGCCATTTACTCACCACAACGCAACGGTATGTGCAGGCGTAAGCTTAAATGACTTCGCGTCATCACTTGCCTGGCTGTCATCAATACTGGAAAATCCGGCTTCAAGATCTGCGATTAAGTCTTGCACATCTTCAATGCCCACTGAAATGCGAATTAAGGTATCGCCAACCCCAGCTTCGAGACGTGCCTGAGGTTCCATTCCTGCGTGTGTCATGGTCGCAGGATGGCAGATTAAACTTTCAACTCCACCTAGTGATTCGGCGAGCGAGAACTGCTTTAACGAAGTTAAAAATTTAGCCGATGTCTGTAGATCACCCTTAATATCAAAGCTCACCATACCACCAAAGCCTAGTTGTTGTTTTTTTGCTAGCTCATGCTGTGGATGCGACTTGAGACCGGGATAGTATACTTGACTCACATATGGCGACTTCTCTAAGTATTCAGCAATCTGTTGCGCATTCTCTTGATGTTGGCGTAAGCGTACGTTAAGTGTGCGCAGTCCACGCAATGTCAGATAACTATCAAAAGGCGCGCCCGTAATACCAATGTTATTTGCCCACCAAGCCAACTCATCTCCTAGCTCTTGCGTGCGCGCTATCACTGCACCACCTACCACATCGGAGTGACCGTTAATATATTTAGTGGTTGAGTGAACAACAATATCGACTCCAAAAGCGATAGGGTTTTGTAATGCTGGTGACAAGAAGGTATTGTCTGCCGCAACTAAAGCACCGACCGCATGCGCAGCGGTTACAACTGCTTCAATATCGGTTAATCGTAAAATTGGATTACTTGGTGTTTCTATCCACACAAGTTTAGGCTGGATTTTTTCTAGTTTCTCAAGGCTTTCTGGCTGGGTTAAATCCACTACTTCTACTTTGAGTAGCCCACGCTTTGCCAATGACGTAAATAAACGATAACTGCCACCATAGCAATCGTGGGGGATCACTAAAGTGTCGTCATGGTTTAATAATTGAGTTACTAGGTGAATAGCCGACATACCTGTTGCGGTAATAATGCCACGTTGACCTCCTTCAAGTTCGGTTAACGCTTGTGCCAACACATCACGATTAAAGTTACCACTGCGGCCATAGTCATAATCACGCTTGGTATCAAAATCTGCAAATGAATAGGTCGTCGACAGATAAAGGGGCGGAACCACTGCACCATGTGCTTTATCAGCTTCTATACCGTGACGCACTGCAACCGTCGATTTGTTAATTTGACTCATAGGGTCACCTAGATAGTTGGATGTTTAGACGTCTAAAAGGTTAGAGCAACGACAACTAGAAGTCAAAACATTTATACTGCTAAATGGCTAAATAACTAGTATTTGACTATCTTTTTTAAACCGATAAAATTTCGCCACTTAAGGCGTTGCTAATACGACTGAGTTATTGAAAACTATGGCAGAGATCTATAGTTCTCGCCATAGCGGATTAATTTGCTCAACTATTCAAGTTCAGGTTTTATCTTTACTCTTTAAAGATTTCCCTGCTCCACATGCTTAGCTGAACAATATCAATCAGAACCCAGTCATATTGGCATTGATGTAACTGAGGCAAGTACACAATTATGGCAAAATGGAATGGTGAGTATATTCACCCATATGCAGAACACGGTAAAAAAGCAGAGCAAGTAAAAAAAATCACAGTGAGTATCCCTTTGAACGTGCTCAAAGTACTTACTGATGAACGTACGCGTCGTCAAGTAAATAACTTGCGCCATGCAACAAACAGCGAGCTATTATGTGAAGCCTTTTTACATGCTTTCACGGGTCAACCACTTCCAAGTGATGAAGACCTGAGAAAAGACAACCCAGAACGTATTCCGTTAGAAGTAAGACAAATAATGGAAGAGCGTGGTTTAGAGATCCCTGAAATAAACGAAGAATAATACCAATTTTCTTAATTAAGTGGTTTATTTTGAGGCGAGAAAATCTTGTCGATAACTAGGCAAAAATTTTGCTATTTAGTTGTTCTAAATGAGAAATTTTTAACGCTGTTAGCGTCAGATTTACTCCTTCAAATTGAGCAAGTATTAAGTCAAATTGGTATAATATCGACTCTTCATTTTTCACGGAAATAAAGACACAAAAAAGCCTCAATCGAGGCTTTTTTCATACTTAAGCTGGAATCGCTACAAGCAGTTATTTCTTAATACAAGGCAAATTTGTGCGTCAATAGCTGGCCTATTACAAACAAATTTACCGCAGAAGTAAGGGATAACAACTGCTAGAGAACAAATTATTAACCCAGTTTAGGTTATTTTATTCCATATAACCCAAGGGCATCTCGATTTGCGCTACGCCAGATTCAACCGCAGCAGTAGCAACCGCTTTTGCTATTCGAGGTAACAAGCGAGGATCCATCGGTTTAGGGATAATGTATTGCGGACCAAACTCAAGGCTGTCGACATCAGCTGCTTTTAACACCTCTGCAGGTACTGGCTCTTTTGCAATACTTCTAATAGCCTCAACTGCCGCAATCTTCATTTCGTCATTGATCGCTGTAGCACGTACATCTAGTGCACCACGGAAGATGAACGGAAAACATAGCACATTGTTCACTTGGTTTGGATAATCAGAACGACCTGTTGCCATAATCAAATCATCACGAGCACCATGTGCAACATCGGGGCTGATCTCAGGATCTGGGTTCGAACATGCAAATACAACTGGCTTATCAGCCATTAATTTTAAATCTTCAGCAGATAGAAGATCTGGGCCTGAAACGCCAACAAATACGTCAGCCTCTGCAATCACATCCTGTAACGTGCGCTTATCCGTATTATTTGCAAACAGCTCTTTGTATTCGTTAAGATCGTCACGACGAGTATGGATCACGCCTTTTCTATCTAGCATATAAATATGCTCTCTTTGTGCACCACATTTTATAAGTAGCTCCATACACGCTATTGCAGCGGCACCTGCTCCTAAACACACGATGATCGCATCATGAATATCTTTACCTTGGATCTCAAGTGCATTGAGCATACCAGCCGCAGTCACAATTGCAGTACCGTGTTGATCATCATGGAAAACGGGTATATCACAGCGTTCAATAAGCGCGCGCTCAATTTCAAAGCACTCAGGCGCTTTGATATCTTCAAGGTTAATCCCGCCAAAAGTATCTGCAATATTCGCTACTGTATTGATGAAGTCTTCAGTGGTGTTATGTTTAACTTCAATATCAATCGAGTCCAGTCCAGCAAAGCGTTTAAATAACAGAGCCTTACCTTCCATAACTGGTTTCGAAGCCAAAGGACCTAAATTACCTAGTCCTAAAATAGCAGTACCATTACTGATCACAGCTACCATGTTCCCTTTACCTGTATAACGATAGGCATTCGCAGGATCTGCCGCGATTTCACGTACTGGCTCGGCAACACCAGGGCTGTATGCGAGTGCTAGGTCTTTTACGGTCTCGGCAGGCTTAGTCAGCTCTACGCTGATTTTACCTGGAACGGGCTTCTCGTGATAATCTAGAGCTTGTTGACGAAAATCTGTCATGGCGCGATATTTTCCTACGAAGTTAATGTGAGAGTGTGCTAAACATTCGCATTCTGAGTGTCGGTTGCTTCCATATTTACAACCACAAACAGTGCGATTAACTATATGAGCGACGACATAAAAGTACTCAAAAGCACAGTGCTTTAAGCAGATGTCAATAGGACATATAGGTAATCGACCGTCATCACACAATACCGAGTTTTCTTCATTATTCAAGTAAAATCAGGTCTATCCACTTACACGGTATTTATTCGTATTTTCTTCGACGTTCTCTTCAATTTTAAGAAAAATTTCACAATTTAGACCTGCAAAAGTAAGCAAGTAAGTGGTTAAAGACAAGTCAAAGTGATGAAAAATAGCACTAGCGTAAAATACCATGACTAAAGAGCAATATTTATAATTATTACTAAATTTAACTGCACAATTGAGACATTTAGAAGCACAAAGCACGATTTACCACTACGAAGCATAGTGTCTAGTAATATAATTAAATATATTCGTTTTCTGCCTAGGCACAACTTAAGCTCATTAATAGCCAATATTAACATGCGAAATAGAGCTATTACTCTATTCTAGGTTACAGTAAAGATTTGCTGCCAAATCAGTTGATTTTAAGATTTAAAAGGCGGGGGTGTACCAAGCACAAGCAATCAAACACTGCCTATTTGTATACATTATTATAATTGCTATTGAACCGTAGGCACAAAAAAAGCACCCTAGGGTGCTTTTTTCGACTAGACCAGCAAGATTACTTCTTGCTGCTAAGTGCACCGAAACGCTTGTTGAAGCGATCAACACGGCCACCTGTATCAAGGATCTTCTGCTTACCTGTATAGAACGGGTGACACGCAGAACATACGTCTAGGTGAATATCTTTACAAAGCGTTGAACGAGTTTCGAACTTGTTACCGCAAGAGCACGATGCTGTGATCGTCTCGTAATTAGGGTGAATACCTTCTTTCATAGCAACCTCTAGTTAAGGCCGTATCGCTCTCCAAACCCGAAGTCTGGCACCATACGTAGTTATACAAAATTGTGGAGGCGTATTTTAGTGGTTAACTGGACAATCTACAAGCAATATTTCAGAGTTTTTTATCGTCATTGCTGGGGCTGTTTTCCAATACCATAATCTTAGGTATATACTTCGAGCCTGCGCTCACTTTATGGGATTGAAATATATGCTCATTCTTGAAGTAGCTTTGAAGCTACCATTACACCGCACATTCGATTATTTGCTACCAGCAACGATGCACGTTGTAACTGGGATGAGAGTAACAGTTAATTTTTCTAACCGTCGCTGTACTGCTATCGCACTCAATATAAAAGAGCGCACTGATGTGCCACAAGAGAAACTTAAACAGGTTATCGCAGTACTCGACGAACAGCCTGTTTTAAATCAGGCACAATTACATTTTTTGCATTTTGTCTCACAGTACTATTGCCATCCGATTGGTGATACATTATTCACAGCACTCCCTGCCGTGTTAAGAGATGGTGGCCACCCAGATAAAACCCAGATCCCTGTGGTAAGATTAACGGAAAAAGGGCAAACACTCCCTACACTACGCGCCAAAAAACAACAAGCTTTGCTTTCTCAGTTATATGAAGGTGGCGCAATAAAGTTAAGCGAACTCAAGGCACTTGGGTTTGCGAGTCAAACCATCAAAGCGCTCGAGACCAAAGCACTAATAGTACAGTCTATTGAACATGACAGCGACTGGGCACAAAACGAATTGCACCTAGGTGACAAGCCACGCCTAAACGATCAACAGGCTACCATTTGCAGTGCAATTAATGCACAAGTTGGCTACCGGACTTTCTTAATAGAAGGGGTAACGGGCAGCGGGAAAACCGAAGTGTATTTGCAAAGTCTTGAAAATATACTTAAGGCTGGAAAACAAGCGCTGGTATTGGTCCCAGAAATTGGCCTCACACCGCAAACCGTTAACCGTTTTAAGAAGCGTTTTACTGATCTTCCTATCGATCTATGGCACTCCAATTTAACCGATAACGAACGTCTACATACGTGGCGACGCGCCGAAAAGGGATTAAGCGCATTAGTAATCGGCACTCGTTCAGCCATTTTCTTACCGTTTAAGAGTCTTGGTATGATCATCGTTGATGAAGAACATGACAACTCTTTTAAACAACAAGAAGGTCTTCGTTACCACGCCAGAGATCTCGCTGCATTTCGTGCTCACCAAATAAACTGCCCTCTGCTTTTAGGAACAGCAACGCCCGCATTGGAAACGCTACACAAAGCCATTAATAACAAATATCAATTGGTGACGCTAAGTAAACGCGCACAAACTCAACATGATAACCAGTTTCACCTAGTCGATATGAAAGGTCAACCAGAGCAAGGCGGGTTTTCACCAATGAGTTTACATTGGATAGAAAAAACACTTAACCGCGCAAAGCAAGTGATGGTGTTTTTAAATCGACGCGGCTTCGCCCCAACATTAATGTGTCATGAGTGTGGATGGCTTAACACCTGCAAACACTGCTCCACCAGCGCCACATATCATAAAAATATGAATCGCTTGGTATGTCATCACTGCGGTGAACAAGATTTTGTGCCAAGGCAATGCCCTGACTGTGGTAGTACTCAAATTATGCCTACTGGGCTAGGTACTGAGCAGCTAGAAAGCTTTTTAACCGAACGCTTTGCGGATATTCCCGTCACTCGGATTGATCGCGATTCGACACGCCGCAAAGGTAGCCTTGAAAGTGCACTAGAAGACATAAACCAAGGAGGGGCACGTATATTAGTTGGCACGCAAATGCTAGCCAAAGGGCACCACTTTGCCGATGTCAGCCTTGTCGTGATCTTAGATGTAGATTCTGGTTTGTATTCTTGTGATTTCAGAGCGACTGAGCAGATGGCTCAATTAATCACGCAAGTTGCAGGACGTGCAGGTCGAGCCGGTGAAGCAGGAACCGTGCTACTACAAACCCATTTTCCAGAGCACCCACTATTACAAGATTTAATCAACAATGGTTACGGTGACTTTGCAAGATATGCACTAAAAGAGCGTGAAGAAGCCATGCTCCCTCCTTTTGCACACCTGGCTATCATTCGCGCCGAAGCCACAAACATCAACACTGTGTTGCAGTTTTTATCAGATTTGGTTCCAGCTACCCCCTATCCTGGTATACAATTGCTAGGTCCAATTCCTGCGCCGCTTGAAAGAATTGCAGGAAAGTTCAGGTATCAGTTACATATACACGCACAACAACGCACTGTGCTTCGCAACTATCTTTCGCAACTTGCGCGCTATATTTCAACGCACGAGTCTGCCAACCGAGTTCGCTGGAGCATAGATGTAGATCCAATGGATAGCTATTAGAAACCAATGACTCATGGCACAGCACGATTACATCAATAAAAAACCCAAAGGGAAAGGCAAAACAAAACCCGAGAAAACCACAAAATTTCCTGTTGTAGCAACTATCGCTGCATTACTGTTAATTGGTGGCTTTGCTTATGGTCTATGGTTTATCAAGACCAATGCGGATCCTAAAGAAGTAGAGCAAGCTAAAAATCCACACCCTGCTCAAGAGCAAACCGTGGTTAAACCAAAACCGCGCCCACCTGAGTTCATCGAAGAAATCAAAAATCATGAAATCAAGGTAGAAGTCAAAGAAATCGAAAGTAAAGGCCCCTATCAAATGCAATGCGGGTCATTTAAGACCCATGCTCAAGCTGAAGCAATGAAGGCTAAAGTGGCATTTGCGGGTCTAATCGCTGAGATCCGCCGTACCGAAGGCAGCAATGGTGTGTGGTATCGCGTTCGTTTAGGGCCTTATGATACTAAGCGTTTGGCTGAAAGTGACAAAAACAAGCTACAGCGAGTCGGGATATTTGGCTGTGGGATTTGGGGCTGGACTTGATTTTTATCAGTCTACCCATATTTCTTACTAATCTTGAGTTACACGGGTACAAACCCGGATAAGGATTACTATGACTACCATCGTTAGCGTTCGTCGAGATGACAAAGTGGTTATCGGCGGTGATGGCCAAGTTTCACTTGGTAACACAGTTATGAAGGGCAACGCGCGTAAAGTACGCCGCCTATACAATGGTAAGGTACTAGCTGGTTTCGCTGGCGGTACAGCAGACGCATTTACATTATTTGAACGCTTTGAAGCTAAGCTTGAGATGCACCAAGGCCATCTCACCAAAGCAGCCGTAGAAATGGCAAAAGATTGGCGCACAGATAGAGCACTGAGAAAGCTTGAAGCTTTGCTTGCAGTAGCCGATGAAACCGCCTCACTTATCATCACTGGTAACGGTGATGTTGTCCAGCCTGAGCATGACCTTATTGCTATCGGCAGTGGTGGTAATTTCGCACAAGCGGCAGCAACTGCACTAATTGAGAATACAGACTTGAGTGCGAAAGAGATCGTAGAAAAGAGCCTAAAGATTGCAGGCGACATCTGCGTATTTACTAATAATTTCCAAACTATCGAAGAATTGTAATAGGACTCGTCATGACAGCTATGACTCCAAGAGAGATTGTGCACGAGCTTGATCAACATATTATTGGTCAGGATAAAGCTAAAAAAGCCGTTGCGATTGCACTACGTAACCGCTGGCGTCGTATGCAGCTTGATGAAGAGTTGCGTGCAGAAGTTACACCAAAAAATATTCTGATGATTGGCCCAACCGGTGTTGGTAAGACTGAAATCGCCCGCCGTTTAGCAAAGCTGGCAAATGCACCATTTATTAAAGTCGAGGCCACCAAATTCACTGAAGTGGGCTATGTTGGTAAAGAAGTTGAAACCATCATTCGTGACTTGGTTGAAGTGTCTTTTAAACTGACCCGTGAACAGCAAACCAAAAAGTTTAAGTTTCGCGCAGAAGAAGCAGCAGAAGAGCGTATTTTAGATGCACTTTTACCACCTGCAAAAGATGCCTGGGGTGAGTCTCAACCAAATGAAAACTCATCGACACGTCAAGTATTTCGCAAGAAACTACGCGAAGGACAGTTAGATGATAAAGAGATTGAGATAGACATCGCTGAAACGGCTCCTCACGTTGAAATTATGTCACCTCCTGGTATGGAAGAGATGACCAATCAGCTACAGAGCATGTTCCAAAATATGTCAGGTGATAAGAAAAAGAGCCGCAAGCTAAAAATCAAAGAAGCACTTAAGCTACTAATTGAAGAAGAAGCTGCAAAGCTGGTTAATCCAGAGGAGCTTAAAGAGCAAGCTATTGAATCGGTTGAACAAAACGGTATCGTGTTTATTGATGAAATCGATAAGATTTGTAAGCGCGGAGAGTCTTCAGGGCCTGATGTTAGCCGTGAAGGTGTACAACGTGACTTGCTACCACTTATCGAAGGTTCTACGGTTAATACAAAGCACGGTATGGTAAAAACTGACCATATTTTGTTTATCGCATCAGGTGCTTTCCAAATGGCTAAGCCGTCGGACTTAATCCCTGAACTACAAGGTCGTTTACCCATTCGCGTTGAGCTAGAAGCGCTTACTGCTGGTGACTTCAAACGTATTCTAACTGAGCCAAATGCTTCTCTTACAGAGCAGCAACAGGCACTACTTAAAACTGAAGACGTTACTATCGACTTTACCGATGATGCCATCACCAAACTGGCTGAAGCTGCATATCAGGTCAACGAGAAAACTGAAAACATCGGTGCACGTCGCCTTCACACTGTGATGGAAAAGCTGATGGAAGAGATTTCATTCGATGCCAGTGAAAAGGCCGGTGACACCTTAACGATTGATGCTGCTTATGTTGAACAACATTTAGATATGCTTGTTCAAGACGAAGACCTAAGCCGCTTCATCTTGTAAAAGAAAGTCAAAAAGGCGGAGCAAAGCTCCGCTTTTTTTATGAATAAAGACAGGTTAAGTTATACCGATTATCTTAATTGATTGGCCTATTTTGAGGCGAGAAAACCTTCTCAATAACTAGGGAGAATTTCTCTATTTAGTCTGAGGCTTGGATAGGGAGTGTTTCAACTCATTGTTGCTAAAGCACAACTTAGTTTTTCCCTTGTCTACCCAGAAAGTTTTAGGGAAAACACCGTTTCCGCGTCCTGCTCTCGCTAAGGTATCTACATCCTGTAGGCAAGGCATGGCTATTGGAAGTGAATTCAACGTAGTTAGCGTCAGACTTACGCCTTCAAATTAAACAAGTATTGAGTAAATTGGTAGCAGCTATTTTGGTTCAGGAATGGCTGTATAATGCACTACCCTTCATATTGCTTGAAGAGTTAATTTCATTGGTATGGAACAGTATGTATCAGGTAACTAAACTTCACTATCACACGCTAAGCAAAGTACTCGACGTTTATTTTGAGGATGGCAGCTACTACTGCCTAAAAGCCGAATACTTACGAACACATTCCCCATCTGCAGAAGTTCAAGGGCACACTCCTGCACAAAAACAGTTGGTACTAAACAAACAAAGTGTGAGCATCAAAGCGATTGAACCCATTGGCCATTATGCCGCACGGCTTATTTTTGATGATGGTCATGAATCAGGGCTCTTTAGTTGGCAATACCTACATACCATAGCCACACAACACGATAAATTATGGCAGGAATACTTGGATGCGGTAGAAAAGCATCACGCCAAAAAGGACAGCGTACCTATCAAGTTTGTGCCTTAATCAAACTTCCATAACAATGCCTGCAGCTCATGGTACTGAGTAAAGTCTTCTGAAATACAATGTACGTCTCCATATTTTGATTACAGACGTATACAACTTCTTGCTTTACCCTAGCATATTGCCTCGCAATATCTGAAAATGTAATTAACCTGAGGTTTGGATAAGGAATGCTCTAGCTCTTTGTTGTTAAAGTACAGCTTAACTTACCACCTTGTGTAGCTAGAGAGTTTTAGTGGAAACACCGCTTCCGCGTCCTGCTCTCGCTATGGTACCTCATCCTGTAGACAAGGCGAATTTACACACCAGTTTATGGCTATTGGAAGTGAGCTCAACGCAGTTAACGCTAAAACTGGCTGCTAAAAAGGCATTAATTATCCGCAGCTCAGGTTATACCTTAGAGTCAAAAACAAAAATCCCCACTATCAATAAGTGGGGATTTGGTATAAATAAGCTGTGGTTTCAGCGTTTATACTGTGTACTTCGCAACCGCCTCATGTAACACGCGCGCTTGCTCTGCCACTTCTTCACTACTTTGTGCATTAGAATGTGCATGCTCGGAAGCGCTCTGTGCAATATCTCTAATTTTAACGACATTCTTATTCACTTCAGAAGCAACTTGATTTTGTTCATCAATAGCAGTGGCGATATGCGTACTCATTTCCATGATCGTTTGCACATCTTGCGTGATCATACTAAGTAGCTCGCCGGCCTTTTCAGCTTGAGAAACACTCTCATTACCCTGTTCACGGCACTGATCCATGATGTTAACTACCTCTCGTGTGCGCTGCTGCAACGTGGAGATAATACTTTCAATCTCTTGTGTTGAATCTTGGGTACGCTGAGCAAGAGAGCGAACTTCATCTGCAACAACCGCAAAGCCTCGCCCCTGCTCGCCAGCTCGCGCAGCCTCAATGGCAGCATTGAGTGCAAGTAAATTAGTTTGTTCGGCAATACCACGAATAACATCCAGTACAGAGCCAATAGTCTCACCATCACGCTCAAGTTGAGCAACAACGCTTGAAGCCCCCCCGAGTGACTCAGATAACTGCATAATATGCTCAATTGTAGCAGTCACTTCACGACGGCCTTGCTGGGCATTTTCGTTTGTGGTTTCTGCTTTATGTGCGGCCTCACCTGTATTATGAGAGATATCTTGAATTGTCGCTTGCATTTCAGTTGCTGCGGTTGCCACCATATCAGCTTCATGAAGTTGCTCAGACATACCAGCGCTGGTCTGTGCCGTCGTCTCGGTGAGGTGATTGGTGGCTTCATTTATTGTCGCCAACGCACCGTTTACATCCGCGATTAAATGTCTAAAGTCCGTTATTAAGCTATTGAAGTCTCGCGTCATAATTGTGATTTCATCGTTACCACTTTGCTCGATCTGCAAACTTAAATTATTATCTCGACGGATCCGCTCAATCGTCTGATACACCCGTTCAACTGGTTGAATGATGGAGCGGCTGGTTGAAAGCACCAATGTCATTACAATGATACTGGCAACTATAAACACACCTATCGCAACCATTTGTGTTTGATCGACGTTTTCCTTAATCGCGCTTTTGGCTTGCTCCACCACAGCATTCACAATCGCATCGCTTCTCTCAACGATTGCCTTCATCTTCCCTAATGCCCCACTATCCAGATCTAAACCAAGCCTTTCTTGAGCTGCGACTAAACCTGCAAATTTAACTTGATAAGTATTAAGGAGAGTAAGTAGCTGAGATTGATATTGCGAGCTAAAGCCAGCTGCACGGATCTCTTTAGCAAACTGGGTGACTAGGTCATTAAATCGTGTCAAATATTTCGTGTCGAGGCGAAGCATAAAGTCTTTTTCGGCTCTGCGAAGTTGCAGCATAGTCGCAAGCAACTGATAATTTTGCTGCTCTTTTAGCAAAGTTTCGACTTCATGCACTGCTCCCCTGAGCTCGCCATATAGCGCATCTTTTGGGTGCAAACCTATCGTTCTTTGAAGCTCTACAACCTTTTGAAAGTCGGTAAAGTAACTTTTCGTAATCGCCTCAAGCTGATTGGTTTCACTTAAATCAATACCAAACTCAGTAAAAGTAGTTTGAAGTAAATCAAGTTTTGTCTGTAGTAGGCGATATTCTGCCTCAAACTTTTCTAGCGCTTCTTCCTCTTTATAGAACAGGAAGTTTTTCTCATGCTTACGCATTGCTAATTCATGAATTTCGAGCTCTTCTGCATATTGAATTGACTCATTCAATTTGAGCATAGTTCGAGCTTCGAACATGATCATAAATAACATTACGATTAAGGCCATCCCTACCACTAATGCATTCAATTGCAAACGACGTCTGATAGTTAGATTTTCTAATACCGCCATTGGCTTACCTACAATATGAAATGATCACAGTCAGTATAGTTGAAGCCGAAACGGATTACCTCATTCTAATTAGTTATTCTGGGCTGATATTACAAAATAATATATTCAAGCCACCTTTTTAAACATTAAATTAACATCGCGCCATAAATGCTGATGTAGCGATGCGACGTCATGCCATTGTCCTTTTACCAACCACTCAACTAGGAAGTGAGGATCTGATGGAAAGAAAATCGAATGCTCCATTGATGAGTTCAGCCATTCTTCCAAGGCGCCAGCATTTAAATAATTCATCACTTGCGCCAACCCAAGCGAGGCTAAAGTCTGGGCATTATTTTGTTGTTCAAACTGCCCTTCTAGCGGTTTTAATAATAGTTTTTTGCCTAACTTTAACGCTTCACTTGAAAGTTCAAATCCGGCATTCGCAATCACGCCGCTGGTATTTTTTAAGTCTTGAATAAACCCCGCTCTACTTGGCTTTCTAAGGTGAATATGCTGCCGTGAGCTATTTTGGGCTTCTGGGTGATAACAATAAAACTCTTTGTCAGGGAAGTCTTTTAGCAATTCAATCACACTTTCAAGCGCTTCAAATGGAAGGTAAACTAGTACTTTATTGGCGATTGATGCACATTGCTCTTGCTCTGCTTCGTACGGAATGAAGGGAGGAATAATGTGCTTATCAAAAGGCTGCCAATGTACTCCTAAATGGATATCAGCAGGTGCAAAATAGCGGATCAACGCACGGTGCCAAGGTTGAATAGCGAATTGTGGCACCGCACTATATAGATAAGAAGCTTGATGACTCATCGCAAGAACAGGTACTTTTGCCATTTTTCCAGCCCAAGCACTCACTGGCTCAAAGTCATTAAAAATGAGGTCATACCCTGACACATCAAGCTGCTTAACATCACGAATAAACTCTCCAAATTTAAGCGATTGCAATGTTTTTAAACGATTCAGTTGGCCATGCTCAGTCACAAACGATAAACCACGACAGCTACGGTATTCTCCAAAGTCATGCATATCGAAATAGTTCTTCGACGGGCGACCGGTAAAAAAGTAGTCCACTGACACACCCATGTCGCGAAAGCAATTCGCCATCACCCGTGCTCGAGTGGTATGGCCATTACCTGTTCCTTGAACACCATATAGTATTTTCATAAACTTCCTAACATCAAAATCGCTACACTTGCACATGCAATGCCCATTATGGCACCAAGTACGACATCAAGCGGGTAATGCACGCCAACAATCACTCGTGACAAAGACACTCCGGTTGCCCATATCATTAACGGAAAAGTAGCCAGAGGAAGATGTTCTATTAGACAAGTCGCATATAGCCAAGCACCTGCACTGTGCCCTGATGGCAAGCTAAACTTATCGCTTGGTGTGAGTAATGCTTTTACTGCATAGCAATCACAGGGGCGCAGTCGAGCAAAGCGATTTTTAAAATAAAAGTAAAGCGGTCTCTCTATTACAAAAGCCACCATTACCGTTAGCGCAAACTGCTGACCCAGGGGCTCTAAAAAGAGCGCACATGCAATCGCCACCAACACATACAGCCCACCATTACCACTTTTCGATAAGCCTAATGCTATTAACCTAAACCAATTTCTCGGTTTTGGGCAAAACACCACAAAATAAAGTGCAGTGTCTAACTCTGCTAATTTTGCCTTCATTACTTGGGTCACGCTTAATTGCTCACAATATCAGCATAGAAGAGCAAAATAACAAATCGGTGACACTTTTAAGACACAAATATGTAAGTTGAATCAAAGCATTGCTAAGCACAAGTATGAGAGTATACTGGGTAATGATAATCAATATTCGAGGATCCAATATGGAATACAGCACTTCTGATCTTTGCGACCACTTTGCCGATGTGGTGGACGTGCTAGAGCCTATGTTCATCAACTTTGGCGGCCAAATATCATTTTGTGGTCGAATCACTACCGTCAAATGTTTTGAGAATAACGAGCAAATCCAAGATGTGCTGCAACAAGATGGCACAGGTCGCGTTTTACTCGTTGACGGTGGCGGCTCTACCAGACGCGCCTTAATTGATATTGATTTAGCAGAGCTCGCTGTTGAGAATAATTGGCAAGGTATTATTGTCTATGGTGCTGTTCGCCATGTCGATGAATTAGAAGAGAGCGATATTGGCATTCAAGCGATCGCATCTATTCCAGTGGCAGCAGACAGTAGTGGCAGTGGTGAAGTCGGGATCCCTGTAAACTTTGCTGGTGTTTCGTTTTATGAAGATGACTTCGTCTATGCCGACTCGACAGGCATCATCATCTCAGCAGAAGAGCTGGTCTTAGAAGACGAAAACGAAGTAGATTAAACATCAGAAGAATAAGTCATGAATACTGCAGTTCGTATATATGATGAAAGCCATATCTCACAATTTGTAAAAGCCAGAGCTGGGGAAACGCGCCTTTGGCAAAATATCAGCTTTTTACAATGTGAGCATGATTATGCAGCATCACTAAAAGATGCTGCACAATTTGGGATCCGCTACGTATTGCTCGGTATTCCCGAAGACATTGGCCCTCGAGCTAATTGCGGTTTAGGTGGCGCGGCACTTGGCTGGCAGGCGTTCCTCCAACGTTTTCTCAACCAACCTAATAACCAATTTCTTGGTGGCGATAAAATTCTTCTACTCGGTGAAGTGAATATAGAAGAAATACAAGCAGCCTCTTGCGAGTTAAGTAATCAAGATACTGAACAGCTAGATAGATTAAGACAGTTGTGCTCAGAGGTCGACAAGCAAGTGATTAGCGCACTGACTCCGATTTTTGCAGCCGGTTTGGAGCCTATTATCATAGGTGGTGGCCACAACAACGCTTATGGTATTTTACAGGCATATCACGGTGCAACTCAACAAGCGGCGTGCGCTATTAACTTTGATCCTCACGCCGATTTTAGAGCATGTGAGGGAAGGCATAGCGGAAATGGCTTTAACTATGCGTACCAAGCAGGCAGTTTATCTAGTTATCATGTTATCGGCTTGCATGAGCATAAAAATAATCAAACGATTTTGGAGCAGTTAGGTAAAGCTGGGTTTGGTTTTTCGAGCTATCAAGCAATAAAAACACGGCGAACTTTGAGCTTGCCTGAGGCGCTAGACAAAGCACTCGCACAACTTCCTCATCATGCCCCTCTGGGTGTCGAGTTAGATGTCGATGCAATTATTGAAATGCCAGCTAGTGCACTTACTTATCAAGGCTTTACCTGTGATGATGCAGAGTATTTTGTCTACCGTTTAGCTCAGCATCCGAATACAAAGTACGTCCACCTCTGTGAAGCAGCACCGGCCCAGCATCCACTTGGAGAGCGTACTGGGTTAGCGCATTGTGGCCAAGTGTTAACTAGTCTTGCTAACGCCTACATCAGCACGCGACACACGTAATACCAATTAGCTGAAGCAAGTAAATTGGTATTACAGGTTTTGCTTCAGCCAACTAATCAATACATTACTATTTTGTGGTCTAGAAAAGTAAAAACCTTGAGCTGCGATTGTTCCGATGCTCTTAACAAACTCTAGCTGCCCCGCAGATTCAATCCCCTCACCGATGACTAAACAGTCTTTTTCTTGGTGCATTTCAACAATTCCCTTTACCAAAGATTTTGTATGTCCCATCGACTCAGGCTCCTGAGTCATGCTTCGAGAGAGTTTCACATAATCAAATCGTAATGCGGGTACCTTAGCCAAAACAAGCGGAGCATCCCCGAAGCTATCAACACACATTTTTACGCCAAGGTTTTTCAACCTACTGATCATCGCAATCTCTTGCTCATTTAACTCAGCAAGCATATTCGCTGGGCATTCAATAATAATAGCCCCTGGACTTAACTGATGATGTAGCAAGGTATAATCAATAAATTCGATAAAACTTTCACTTAACAGCTCAGCACCAAAAACGTTAATACTGATCGGTACAGCGATCCCTTCCATCTTGAGCGCCAATGCTATCTCGCATGCTCGCTCCAATACATATTGAGCGACAGGAATGGCAAGCCCGACTAAACGAATATCATCAATAAACTCATGTGCACTTAAGATCCCTTGTTTGGGATGTTGCCAGCGCAGTAACAACTCAACAAACTCGATCCCATTATCTTCATGGCGAATAACTGGATGAAAATAAAGCTCAAACTCAGATCTAAAATTGATCTTAGCAAGCTCCGATAACCTAACTTGTTGCTCAAGGCGATGGATCTGCATGCGTTGTTGATAAGGCACTACCTGTTGAAGGCTTTGTTGGTGGGTTGCAATTTGGGAATCGAGTGCCAAAAATACACAGGAGATCAAATTCTCTAATTGACCCATTTCCTCATCACAATTGACATAGCTTGCTCTCATTGTGATTTCTAAAGTACAACTACCAACATTAAATGGCTTTAAGGTGCTGTTTGCGATTTCTTCGATAAGCTGCTCGTGTAAATGATTGCCGTGTTGCAAAGAGCATACAAACGCAAAGTTGAGACCGCCCAAATGTGCCATTTTAGCCGTTTCATTACCATGAGTGATCGCCATCACGTCGCCGGACTGCAAACATTGAGCAACACGGTTCGCTGACTGAGCTAAAAGCAGATCGCCAAACTCACGACCTAAGTGAAAGTTAACCTGTTCAAAGCCCATCAGTCGAACTAGTACAAGCATGCAAGAATGGCCATTCGTTTGCCTGTATTCATTAAACGCACGCTTAAAACTTTGTCTTCCTGGCAACCCTAAGCTTTCATGCTCAATGTCATCGCTATCCTCCTCCTCCCGACTTAGCATCTCTGTTTGTTGATATGTCTGATAAATCAGCAGCAAAACGTACATAACAACAATAGCAATAGCACTATATTGAGCAGCACTAACCCACACATATTCAGACACAACCCATGTAATAAGCGCAATGATAGCCGTCATACTAATTAATAGCATGCCGCTTCTGTGAGTTTGTAAGCCTTCGAACAAATATAAGAGCAATACCAAAGTCAGCAGGTATAAAAAAGTGGTGTCACCAGTCAGGGCCAGTAACACAGCAACAATCGCGCTTGTCACATGCGCGATTTTTAGCGTTGCGCTGGAGCGCGTGAGTAATAGAGCAAGTGCTCCCATTAGCACTGCGCCAACGATCCCCGCCGTCAATGGCGTAATGAGTAGCACGATTCCTTCAGACAGCAATATTTCTGTGACACTGCCATTTGCTGTTGAAATTGAGAGCATAATTAACTGCTTATAAAAGTTTCATTACTGACTAAGTTTACCCAAGATCCACAAATTTGACAGGTCAGCTATGCCAAATTGATAACTTAACTGAGCAGGGTGAGTAATATTCCATAACGCTAAATCTGCACGCATACCAATCCTTAAAATACCGCGGTCTTTAAGACCCAGTGCTTTGGCTGCATTTCTCGTCACACCACAGAGGGATTCTTCTGGCGTCATTCTAAACAAGGTACAGGCCATATTTAGCATTAACCTAAGTGAACAAAGTGGTGCAGTCCCTGGGTTAAAATCACTGGCTATTGCCATAGCCACTTGATGTTTTCTGAGTAATTCAATCGGGGGCTTTTGTGTTTCTCTCAAGAAATAGAAAGCGCCGGGCAGCAACACAGCTGTCACGTCACCTTTCGCCATCGCCTTAACCCCCGCTTCATCCAGATACTCAATATGATCAGCAGATAACCCTTTAAAGTCGGCAACCAGCTCACTCCCATGCTGATTAGATAGCTGCTCGGCATGACACTTTATTTTTAGTCCCAGAGCTTGTGCTCGTTCAAAAACTTGTTTGGTTTGCTGATATGAAAACCCAACATTCTCGCAAAATACATCCACAGCAGTTGCCAATTGGCGCTCCGCAACTAAAGGCAACATCGTATCGCATACTAAATCAATATAAGCTTGGCTATTATCTTTATATTCCGGCGGTAGCGCATGCGCACCTAAAAATGTGCTATGGACATCAATTGGGTGGTGATCATTCAGTAGTTGATTGATTTCCAATAATTTCAGTTCATTATCAACATCAAGACCGTAGCCAGATTTACTCTCAACTGTGGTCACTCCTTCTCTTAAAAGGCTGTTGAGACGGTCTTTGCCATTTACAAATAAGGACTCTCTATCGGCTAAACGCGTTGCTTTGACCGTGCTTGCGATCCCTCCACCTTGCGCTGCAATCTCCTGATAGGATGCGCCTAGTAACCTTTGTTCAAATTCGTTGGCTCGAGATCCTGAGAATAAAATATGCGTATGGCAGTCAATTAACCCTGGTGTTAACCATTGGCCATTCGCTTTGTGAATGGGCGTCGCTAGCGCATCGATTTCAGGCAGTGATGAACGAGGGCCAAGCCAGCTGATTTTACCGTCCTTGATAGCTATAGCCGCGTTTTCTATTGCTCCATAAGGGTTATCGAGGGCGGGATCCATGGTTGCGAG
The DNA here is from genome assembly GCF_013366255.1 of Pseudoalteromonas sp. McH1-7. Taxonomy (NCBI): domain Bacteria; kingdom Pseudomonadati; phylum Pseudomonadota; class Gammaproteobacteria; order Alteromonadales; family Pseudoalteromonadaceae; genus Pseudoalteromonas; species Pseudoalteromonas sp. McH1-7. Next base: position 171,532 of record NZ_JABWPQ010000007.1, read on the forward strand.
GTTAACATCAATAATCAATAAATCAGCTTCTAACATTATCGTTTTCCTATCTAAACCTGAATACTCTGAGGTGAAACAGTCCGCAATTGCTCAATAAGAGAAGTATAGAGACCATAAATTTATGCCCTGAGTCTAACAGGCATACTTGTATATACAAGATAAATGTGCCATCTTTATTTACATAAATACTAACTCGAGATAACAACAGTGGCCGATCTTCCAAAGTTTGCGTTGATAAAACAGTATATTATCGACAACATTCGTGCAGCTCGTTGGCACGAGAACGACCGGGTTCCCTCGGAGAATGAATTAGCGGATCAGTTTACAGTGAGTAGAATGACTGCAAGGCGTGCACTAAGCGAGCTCACTGAAGCTGGAATTTTAACTCGTAGCCAAGGGTTAGGTACTTTTGTAGCAAGCTTTAAATCTCAGTCTTCCCTATTGGAGATCCGAAACATTGCTGATGAGGTGAATGCACGTAATGGCAAGTACACCTGTACAGTATTAACGCTAGAATTAATTGCAGCCGTTGCACCTATTGCTATCGCTCTTGGTGTTGAAGCTGATGCACCTGTGTATAGAAGCGTTATCGTTCATAATGAAAATGAGCAACCGCTGCAAGTTGAAGAGCGCTTTGTTAACCCGCTGTCAGCGCCTGAATATCTTGACCAAAACTTTGAACAGATCACACCACATGAGTATTTATCTCACGTTGCACCGCTGACTGAAGCAAGGCATACGGTGGAAGCCATTATGCCATCACAAGAAGTTTGCCAATGGCTTGGACTGTATAATGAGGAACCCTGTCTGCAAATGATCCGCAGAACCTGGTCAGCAAAAGGGATTGTCAGCTTTGCACGCCTCATTTCACCGGGCAGTAAATACCGACTAGGTGGGCACCTCACCTTTAAACAGAAACAATAAATACAATACGCCGTGGCTAAAGCGCTACGGCAACATCATCAACACACATAATAACGCGCTTATTATGTAAAAAATAAGCACACAACCTAACGAAGCGAAGTTCAACTATGCTTTCCACTAGACTTCTCACTTAGGTTGTATATACAACAGGAGAGAGCAGAATGAGTGAAAACCCAAGATTAGACACAAATCGCGAGATCCGCGCACCACGGGGAACAGAGATCACCGCAAAGAGCTGGCTTACCGAAGCCGCAAAGCGAATGTTGATGAACAACCTTGACCCTGAAGTGGCTGAGCACCCTAATGCACTGGTGGTTTATGGTGGTATTGGTCGTGCCGCTCGCGACTGGGCATGTTTTGATAAAATCGTTGAAACGTTAGACCGCTTAGAAGAAGATGAGACCTTACTGGTGCAATCAGGTAAACCGGTCGGCGTATTCAAAACTCACAGTAATGCGCCTCGTGTCTTAATTGCTAACTCAAATTTAGTACCACATTGGGCGAACTGGGATCACTTCAACGAGCTGGATAAAAAAGGTCTGATGATGTATGGCCAAATGACCGCAGGCTCTTGGATCTATATTGGCTCACAAGGTATTGTACAGGGCACATACGAGACTTTTGTCGCGATGGCAAAACAACACTTCAATGGTGAAGCAAAAGGCAAGTGGATCCTAACCGGTGGCCTTGGCGGCATGGGCGGTGCGCAGCCACTCGCAGCTACAATGGCTGGTTTTAGCGCCCTCGTTGTTGAATGTGATGAGTCACGAATTGATTTTCGTCTTAACACACGCTACGTCGACCGAAAGGCAACCACACTTGATGAAGCGTTAGCTATCATTAATGAAGCTAACGCTTCTGGACAACCAGTATCCGTTGCTCTGTTGGGCAATGCTGCGGATGTTTATGCTGAGTTGGTTGAGCGCAACATCACGCCTGACGTAGTGACCGACCAAACTTCTGCGCACGACCCACTAAACGGCTACTTACCGCAAGAGTGGACTATGGCTCAGGCAGCTGCACTTCGTCAAAGCGATCCACAAATGGTTGTAAAAGCGGCAAAACAATCTATGGCGGTGCAAGTAAAAGCCATGCTAACGCTGCAATCGCGCGGAGCTGCAACAACTGATTACGGGAATAACATTCGCCAAATGGCGCTAGAGGAAGGGGTCGATAACGCCTTTGATTTCCCGGGTTTTGTTCCTGCTTATATTCGCCCACTGTTTTGCCAAGGCATAGGTCCATTCCGCTGGGTTGCGTTATCTGGCGATCCTGAGGATATTTATAAAACAGACGCGAAGGTTAAAGCACTTATTCCAGACGACCCACACCTTCACAATTGGTTAGACATGGCACGCGAACGTATTCAATTCCAAGGTCTACCTGCTCGTATTTGCTGGGTTGGGCTAAAAGATAGAGCACGCCTTGCACGAGCATTCAATGAAATGGTCAAAAATGGGGAACTCAAAGCACCAATTGTTATTGGCCGTGATCACTTAGATTCTGGCTCTGTAGCGAGTCCAAACCGGGAAACCGAATCAATGATGGATGGCTCCGATGCAGTATCAGACTGGCCGTTACTCAATGCCCTGTTAAATACCGCAGGTGGTGCAACGTGGGTCTCACTGCATCACGGTGGTGGCGTTGGTATGGGCTTTAGCCAACATTCTGGCGTAGTAATTGTGGCGGATGGCACAGACGAAGCTGACGCTCGTTTATCTCGGGTACTATGGAACGATCCAGGCACCGGTGTGATGCGCCACGCAGATGCAGGATATGACATTGCAAAAGACTGTGCAAAAGAACAGAAACTTGATTTACCAATGCTGGAAGGAAAGTAAGCATGTACTCACTAAATTTACTCCCAGGCCAGTTGACGCTGAGTATTTTGCGCCAAATCAACCGACACCCTGTATCTTTAAGCCTTGATGAATCAGCAAAAGCGGCCATTGAAAACAGTGCAGAAACTGTACAACAAGTGATTAAAGAAGGTCGCACTGTGTATGGGATCAACACCGGCTTTGGACTACTTGCTAACACAAAGATTGCTAAAGATGAGCTGGAGTTATTGCAGCGTTCTATTGTACTGTCGCATGCAGCTGGCATTGGCGAGCTGATGGACGATAGTACTGTCCGACTCATGATGGTGTTGAAGATCAACTCGCTATCTCGAGGGTTTTCTGGGATCCGCCTTAAAGTGATTGAGTTTTTGGCAGCCTTGTTGAATGCGCAAGTCTATCCATGCGTACCAAAGAAAGGTTCGGTCGGTGCATCTGGCGACCTTGCACCATTATCACATATGTGTTTACCGCTATTAGGGGAAGGCCAAGTACGTCACCAAGGCAAACTCATTGATGCTAAAGAAGGCTTAAGGATCGCTGGACTTGCGCCACTTACATTAGCTGCCAAAGAAGGCCTAGCGCTATTAAATGGTACACAAGCATCCACTGCTTTTGCATTGCAAGGCCTGTTTAGAGCTGAGGATCTTTATGCCCAAAGCTGCGTAGTTGGTTCAATGAGTATAGAAGCGGCGATGGGAAGTCGCTCACCATTCGACGCACGTATCCATGAGGTTCGCGGTCAACAAGGTCAAATAGATACTGCATTTGCGTTTCGCGATATATTGCAAGCTCGTTCTGAAATCAGTGACGCCCATGTAGACTGTGAAAAAGTTCAAGACCCATATTGTTTACGCTGTCAACCACAAGTCCTTGGTGCTTGTTTAACTCAGATCCGCCAAGCAGCTGAGGTTATCCTTATTGAGTCGAATGGTGTTACTGATAACCCATTGGTCTTTGCAGATGCCGGTGACATTATCTCAGGCGGCAACTTCCACGCAGAGCCTATTGCTATGGCTGCTGATAACCTAGCGATCGCGATTGCTGAAATTGGTGCCTTAGCTGAGCGTCGTATAGCCCTGCTCATCGACTCAAGTTTATCAAAATTACCACCCTTCTTAGTTAACAATGGCGGTGTAAATTCTGGCTTTATGATTGCACAAGTCACCGCAGCCGCATTGGCCTCTGAAAACAAAACACTCGCACACCCAGGCAGTATTGACAGTCTGCCAACCTCAGCCAACCAAGAAGACCATGTTTCAATGGCCACATTTGCAGCAAGGCGTTTGCAAGACATGGCCGACAACACTCAAGGTGTGTTGGCAGTAGAATACCTAGCAGCCGCACAAGGGCTAGATTTTAGAGCGCCACTTAAACCATCGAATAAAGTAACAGAAGCCCACCATATTCTTCGTGAAGTGGTGACTTTCTATGATAAAGACCGCTATTTCGCGCCAGATATCGAAGCTGCAAATAATTTACTGGAGCAAGCAGCGCTGGCACACCTACTGCCAGCTCAGCTATTACCGTCAACTCCAGTTACATAATCTCAATAAATCGCATGACGATACTCAAAGCCGAGCTCAGTAATACGCTCGGCTTTTATAATGCGCTCCTGAGTTGCAGAGGATGCAAACGTCGGCTCTGGATTACCCAACTGTTTACAGTGGCGTTGGTAAAACGCTTTTCGTGTTGGATGAGACGGATAACAAATGTTATAGATATCTGCTGCTTCCTGCCAGTGAGCAACAATGCTAGTTATCGCCGCAACGACATCATCCCTATGTACCATATTGACTCGAGCATTTGCTGAGCTTGATAACGCTTTACCCGCAACAAACCTGCCAGGCTCTCGGTTTGGCCCTTGTAAACCAGCAAGGCGTGCAATCTTACCGCCACTATTTAGCACCCGCTCTTCAGCACCTCTAAGTATACTAACTCGTAAAGTTGACTTGTCAGCAAGTGCGCCTTGCTCATCATATTCCGCGTCAGCTGTGTCATAAACCCCAGTGCTAGAACAAAGCAAAAACCCTTTAGCAGACATTTTCTTGGCCAGAGATAAAGCCTGCTCTAAGGTGTTAAGGTAATTACTATCAACCTGTCTGGCTCTTGGCGGGATAGCACAGATCCAATAAGCATGTTCTAGGGTCACAGAGTGCTCAACTTGGCCTTGCTCCGTCAACACGAATTGTCTAGACCAAGGATGAGTATGATGTAATTGTGTTCTCGTCCCCTCAACTTGCCAACCTTGTAGCTGAGCGTGTTGACATATTGCCTCACCTAACCACCCTGCACCTAATACCACAACATTACGATTTAATACTTTCATCTTAATATAGCCTTACCCTTTGAGTTCACTTGTATTATCTATGTAAAACAAGTCAACGCAAACGGTAGCGTTCTGTTTTTATCTATGGTTTTATTATTGCTTGCATAAGCTAAAAATAAGAACTGTCATGCTCGAGAATTTATCCCTAAGAAAGAAAATATTGCTGTTGATCGGCGGCACTATTTCGATGTTGTTAATCATCGCATCAAGCTTTTTTGTAAATCATATCGCAACACTCTCAAGAGACGGGATTGAACGAGAAACACAAAGCTACATTCAGGCTGAAAAACTTGCCATGGAAGCATTTTTTGGTCAGTACGGCAAAGTCGTTGAAACCTTTGTCTCTACCCCACATAACATTCATTGGTTCGAGAATTACAAAACACGCGGTGCTGATCTTAGTCGCGATAAAGATTATCAAGAGGTTAACGAAGACTTAGTTCGGATAGCCCGTGGTGATGAAAATATTCTCTCAGCTTTCATCGCGTCTGCCAATACCGGTGAGTACTTTAAAGAAAACGACCGAACTTCAGCTTATTCTGATGGCAGACCTTACTACGCTTACAAGCGTCCTTGGTGGCAAGAAACACTAGATGTCGGTCAGTTGTATGTTGGCCCAATTGCCACAGATATAAACACAGGGGCTGTTTCAGCCGTGATCCGTCAACCTATTTATGGCAGTAATGGCAAATTAGTCGCTATGGGTGGTGTTGATCTGCAAATTAATAAATTAAATGACATGGTGGAGCAAATCCAGTTTCAAGGTAAGGGCTATGGCTTCTTACTCGATGGTGATTTAAAAGTGGTACATTTATCCGAGCGCACGGGGCATTCACTTTCAACAACAGACGAAGGTGCTAAAGGAAAAGAAGGACTAGATGGACTGGAGTCTCAATTTAATAATACCCATGGTTTTGCAGCTCTTAACAATGCAATAAAAAGTAACCCTGTAGGCTTTGCAAGTGTCACTTTCAAAGGACAGGAATATTATGTTGTATACGATAATGTAAAACTAGACAATCCACTTTTAGATTGGCATGTCGGCATCCTTATACCTGTTTCTTTAATTAACGAACCTGTCGACGAAGCGGTGATGGGTATCATCACCATTTTGATTGTTATTATAATGATTATTGTAGCCATGATTTTTATCGCTACACAGATGATCACAAGGCCAATTGTGGCGCTGACAGAAACCATGCGTGATATTGCATCTGGAGAAGGAGATCTAACAAGGCGCATCGACATTGCCAGTAAAGATGAAGTAGGCCAACTTGCCCATCATATGAATACCTTTATTGATAAGTTAAGAGCCATGATGCTGGATACCGCAGCACAAGCACAGCAACTAAGTAGCGCATCGGCACAACTACGTGAAGTATCAAACAACACAAATAGTGAAATTCAGCGTGAGAAAGAACAAGTAGATAGCGTCAGTGCTGCGGTTACTGAAATGGCCGCAACCGTTACGGAGATCTCTCGCAACGCACAAGAAACAAATCAAGCTGCTGACGTCGTGCAACGCGTAACCAATGAGGGAGCAAGCCGCTCTTCACAAGCACAAGACGTAATGACTGAATTGGCACTACATATTGGTGAGGCAGCAAAAGTGGTAGCAGGTCTTGAGCAAGAAACCAGCAACATCGGAGCAGTGATAGATGTGATCAATGGTATTGCTGAGCAAACCAACTTACTAGCGCTAAATGCTGCAATAGAGGCAGCTCGTGCAGGTGAGCAAGGTAGAGGGTTTGCCGTTGTAGCAGATGAAGTAAGATCACTTGCAAGCCGTACACAAGAATCAACCGACGATATTCGTAATATGATCTCCCGCTTGCAGCAAATTGCGCAAAAAGCCTCTGTTATGATGCAACAAGGACAAGATCGTGCAGAAGGCACTGTTGAAGAAACTCAAGCAGTCCTTAACGCTTTAACAGAAATTACAGAGTCAGTAAAAACAGTCCAAGATCAAAGTCATCAGATAGCTACATCAACTGAGCAACAAACGGTAGTGGCAGAAGATATAAATAACAGCCTTAATCAAATCAATGAGCTAGTTAATAGCACTGCCAACCACGCTAACGTATTGGCTGATGAGGCTCGAGATTTAAATGACTTGGCTAAAGCGCTTAACTCAACCGTTAATCAATTTAAGTTATAATCTATACGTTAAAGCATGCCGTAACCACGGCATGCTTTGATCTGAGGCAAACCCAAATCGGCTTGGACGCAGTACACTCTCGTCAATACTATAACTCGAGAGTGCGTATCGTGATTAATTTACCTATTTGGAATGACTCCCTTATCAGCAAGTATAATATCTCTGGTCCGAGATATACCTCCTATCCAACAGCGCTATCGCTAGAGACAGGCTATTCCCACAATGACTTGCAAACGGCAATAATGGGGTCAAACTCTCGAACGCTTTCCTTGTATATTCACATTCCTTTTTGTCATCAGCTCTGTTATTACTGTGGTTGTAATAAGATCATTACCCGCCATCAGTCAAAAGCCGATCTGTATCTTGATTATTTAGCCCAAGAGATTGCCGCAAAAGCACCTTTCTTTGAGCACTATACGGTAGAACAGCTACATCTAGGCGGCGGTACACCCACTTTCTTAACCGAACAGCAAATGACTCGGTTAGTCACCATGTTGAATAACGCCTTTACGTTTTCAGATGGTGCACAGTGTGGTATCGAAATAGACCCCAGATCCCTCGCACCGAACATGATGCGTCACCTACATCGGCTCGGATTTAATCGTGTGTCTTTCGGTGTACAAGATTTTAATGACGAAGTTCAAACAGCAGTAAATCGCCCACAACACCTTAATGAAGTGCTCGCTACGTTAACTGAGGCAAGAGAGCTTGGCTTTAAGTCTATCAACATGGACATGATCTACGGGTTACCATTTCAAACGGTAGAGAGCTATAAAAAGACGATTGAACAGCTTATCGCACTGTCTCCTGACAGAGTATCAGTGTTCAATTACGCCCACCTTCCTGATAGATTTGCAGCTCAGCGAAAGCTAAAGGAAATCGATATGCCAAGTGCAAACGAAAAACTGGCTATCTTTAAACAAACGCTAGAGCAGATGACTACAGCAGGATACCAATTCATCGGTATGGATCACTTTGCTAAAAAAGACGATGAGCTGGCTATGGCGCAAAATGAAGGCCATCTTCACCGCAACTTTCAGGGCTATACAACCCATGGTGACTGCGACTTATTAGGCTTAGGTGTTTCTTCTATTTCACAAATTGGTCATATGATCTTGCAAAATGAGAAAGATTTAAAGCCTTACTACCAAGCTATTGAAGCTAAGCAATGCGCTATTAGCAAAGGCATCACATTAAGTGATGATGATGAAATTCGTGCTTCGGTGATAAAGCAGCTTATTTGTCATTTTGAATTAGATAAAGAGCAGTTCGAACAACGTTTTGATATTGATTTTGATGAATATTTTTCTCAAGCTCTCACCGCATTAGCGCCGCTAGCAGCAGATGGACTCGTGACGCTAACTAAACACACCATCAAAGTCACCAGTAGTGGAAACCTGTTTATCCGCATTATTTGTATGTGCTTTGACGCTTATTTACAAAGCCAAATTAAAACAACACGCTTCTCACGCGTAATTTAGCCCTTACCTCTCAAGTTACTTCATTTTAGCCATTCGGTATCAAAAATACCGAATGGTACTTACCTAATTAGCCAAAAATAACGCCACAGCTTTGCTCTTTTCTTCTCAATCTGAAGTATTGATAATGAGTTTTTAACACCGTAGCATTCGACTTACGTCTGTAAATTAAGCAGCTATTAAAACAGGTAAATATTCATAGATTGATTGCTTTCATTGAGGTGAGTGCATGTAGTTAGTTTTTATTCTTTTTGTTTGAAGCCCGACAGCTCGGCGGGTAAACCGCCTCCTACTAGTGCAGTACCTTGTTGATGTTGTGGTGGGAACGAATTCACCTCGCGATGTTACATAGTAGACTGTTTTATTCTTTTTGTTTGAGAGACCCAACAGCTCGGCGGGTAAACCGCCTCCTACCAGTGCTGCACTATGTTGATGTTGTGGTGGGAGTGAGTTTACCT